>DATCES010000544.1:0-3324 GCA_036509935.1 Mucilaginibacter sp. | reverse complement strand
TTTATGGAAGAACCATCCAAAAAGTTTTTCCGCCTGGGTGTTGGCCTGTCGGTAAGGCTGAAAAGCGCTTATATTGTTACCTGCAACAGTTTTGTAAAAGATACTGAAGGCAACGTAACCGAAATTCATTGCACCTATCTGCCCGAAAGCAAATCCGGTAATGATTCCAGTGGCCTTCATGTTAAGGGCACTATCCATTGGGTAAGCGTACCCCATGCTAAAACCGCCGAAGTGCGTTTGTACGACCGCCTGTTTCAAGTGGAAGACCCATCAAACGAGGATGGCGATTTTAAAGAATATTTAAACCCCGATAGCCTCCAAATTATCCCCAAAGCCTACATTGAGGACGATCTTGCCCAGGCTATAGCCGGTAAACGCTACCAATTTATCCGCAAAGGGTATTTTACATTAGATAAACATTCTACGACTGATAACCTTATTTTCAACCGTACAGTTACTTTAAAAGATGGCTGGAAAGCCCCCTAACCCCCTAAAGGGGGAAATCAATAAAAACTCCCCCTTTAGGGGGCCGGGGGCTAATACTTCTGGTACACATTATACAACACATTCAAATCCAATTGCGTGAAAGTTGGACTCACATCCGTTTGCACAAAGTGCCGTTTAAACGCTACTATGGCCGCTTTAATGTCCGAAGTGTCGTAACCGATAAGTTTAAGGGCGATGGTATAATCAAAGCCATCGGGCGGCAACTCCAGTATGTCATCGCTCCAGTAGCCGAAACCGTGCAGGGCAAGTATTTTCCAGGGGAATAAGGGGCCCGGATCGGGTTTACGTTTGGGGGCAAAATCTTCGTGGCCAATGAAATTTGCCTGCGGGATGTTATAATTCTTTTTTAACTGTGCCAGCAGCAGCAGCAGGCTGTTAATTTGCGGCACTGTAAAAGGTTCGTTGCCGTTATTGTCAATCTCAATGCCTATCGAGCAACTGTTCATATCCCTAACGCTGCCCCACCTGCCTACGCCGGCATGATTAGCCCGCAGGTAATCATTCACCATGTGGAATACTTTGCCGTTTTTGGCAATCACATAATGGGCGCTCACCTGCGTACTGGCAATAGTAAAGGTTTTCAGCGTTTGCTGTACCGAATCCTGCGCAGTAAAATGGATGACCACGTAATCAGGCTTGCGTATGCCAAAATTTACCGTACCTACCCAAGCAGAAGGCACGGGCATCCCGGTACTGTCGCGCAGCGAATCAGGCTGCTGTTTGCTAATGATTTTTACGTACCCCTCCGTTTTATCCTTGTACACTTTATTGGTTAGGGCGTAAGGCCCTTTTGGCGAGCAGGAGGCCAGGGTAAGCAGAAAGAAAAGGAATACGCAACGGTAGCCGTTTTTCATATTATGGAGCTAATATAGATAAAAAATATTTGAGGGAACCTTCCTGGTAATTATCGGCTAATTCAGGCGCGCCTTGTCCTTTTAATTCCCTGTTTGTAACAAAACAATCGTTTAAAACAGAAATAATTTGTTATTTATTACCTTGCATTCACCAACTGTATAAATAATGAAGACATTCCTTGCCCTTTTATTCCTGCCTGTTTGGGTTGATTAAGTTGGAACGGGTCAATAGCTTGAAACGAATTTTGCCCGGTGGATAAAGGGTGGAGCAGGGATGGATTTGCGGAAACAGTGGATTTTTGTCAATGCTGTCGCCATCGCTTGCGGAGCGGGGGAATTGAAGGAAATTGTTTTTTGGCATTCCCGCCGCTGGTAGAAGCGGCGGTCGGGTGCTTTGCTCATACTGCACAGGCCTAAGCCACTTGGCCGGTATCCGCGACGCCCCCTAATGCGCCGCGCCATAATAACCCTGGCTTTTGCTACAAAAAGAGGAAAAATAGGGCATCATGTTCATTCCGTAAAAATACGACTTTATAGCGTAGCGCTACACATGCTACAACCCGCTACAAATCGCTACACGGCTGATAATTAATAATTTAACTACTGACAATATTTTGTCAGTGACAAAAATGTGTCACCATTTTTGCTTGAACCGGCGGGGGACAAGAAACGTTAGCTTCTTATCTAAATAGATGGGAGGCTATCGGCCTGCAATTACATTAGGTGATTGGTCCTAATGATCCTCGTTCTAAAATACTAGATAAATCTTTTTGATATAAATTTTTAAATTCCTCAATTTGAGAATATTCTCCATTGATAAGTGTCGTTAGATCATTGGCGTTTAGCGTTTTTAATGTTTCATATAATTCCATATACTCAACTAACCAAGTGATTTGCACTCTCTCCGAAGTATCGGAAAAGTCGGTTATAACTATATGTTCTTTTATTGCCGCTGGTAATTGTCCTCTCAAGGTTTCATTGAACAATTTATATTCTGCTTTTTCCTTATCTGTTAATTTATAGGGATTATCATAATTAAGACCAACATTTTTTCTTCCTGACAAAATTTGATCAATGTGTTCGTTGAAGTCATACGCTGCTTTCAGTTGCTTTTGCGCTTCTTTCCATTTATCAGGTTTGTAAGTAATGTAATTCGTAAATGTTCCACGAATGTGGATTGTTTTACCTGTTTTATTTGCAACCCATTGCGGTAGCTTTAAACAAACAAATAAAAGAACAAATCCTCCTAAGCAAGCCAGTATTACGTCCATTTTCTTTGATTATAATTAAAGGTAATTAATGTTCATGAAATAAAGTGTGTGGTTTTATAAAAAAGCCTTATTAAACTAAAATTTTATAATTATAGCTATCGATGGTCATCAGTTTAGTTTTATCTTGTTTCAACAGATAATTAGCAATCCATCTTTTGTAGTCCTTTTTAATATGTTTTGAATTTTGTAATTTGGTATTCTTTTGAATGCAGCATTTATATAGTATTCCCCATCGCTGCCGCCTCCCGGCTTGTGGCCCGCCAACAGGTAACCAACTTTGTCGGTTTCAGAAAGATTTCGTGTGAATGAACCTAAATTTTCAGAAAAATCCGAGCCGCTACCAGGCGTATTAACACATGTCGGCTAATTAGTATGTGGGCCATCGCGATGAATCGGGGCGGCAGCGGAAAAAGGGTCGCTTGCGGGAGCGAGGGAGAGAATGGCTACAGTTATTATCAGTAAATATTTAAGTTGGCAATAAATCAGCTACTCAAGCCTTGTCGCGGCTTCCAGATTTAAAACAATGTTAATTGCGCTGTTTTCTCTGCTAACTTTTACATCAAGCCAGTCTTCCAGGCCCTTTGCTTTGATGTATAGCACCTCGATATTAAGCTTGGGTGATAATATGGAAAACTGAAGCGTATTAGAACAAATAAAACTCAAACCTATGTTTTGCAGGACAAATTTTGGTT
>DATCES010000543.1:0-9174 GCA_036509935.1 Mucilaginibacter sp. | reverse complement strand
ACGGATACAAAGGAAATAATCAAGGGCTTTAGCCAAAACGGCTATTTAGGCTAAAGCCGGATTTTGCTGATTAACTAATCCGTCCGCTAAAGCAGACGGCAATGATTTAAGATTAAAGCGTATATTGATAATCAATAACTTACAAAAACGTGATTATAAGAAGCCAGCCTGCCTTGCGGCAGGCCGCGATGTGGCAATCCCATCGGTGATAGGTTAACGTATAAGCATGGCGGGATTGCTTTCCCGATTTTATCGGGAAAGGCTGTGCCTTATAGCGGATTAAGCATCGCGTATTAAGTTTTCGTTAACCCGCAATATCAACAATAGCATTCCTTACTTTTGATTATCCAATATCCCCGCCATGAAATCAAAACTACTACTGCTTATTGTTGCTATATGCCTTGCAAACGCGGCCTTCGCGCAAATACCGGGGAAAATTGAAAAAACCCACCAGGTATTGTTACCAAACGGCTGGAAATTAAGCCCCGCAGGGCGTGCGCTGCAATTGGGCGATCTGCCGTTGAATATGCAAATATCCGCATCGGGCAGGTTAATGGCCGTTACCAATAATGGCGAGAGCACGCAGTCAATCCAACTGATAGACCCTATAAACGAAAAACAGCTTGATGAAAGGATTGTAGGCAAAGCATGGTATGGTTTGGCGTTCAGCCGGGATGAAAAACTGTTGTACGCATCCGGCAGTAATGATAACTGGATACTGGCGTTCCATCTCAGTAACAACAAGATCGGCAAGGCCGATACCATAAAATTAGCCGCGGCGCCCTGGCCAAAAAATAAAGTTTGCCCAACAGGTATAGCAGTTAACAAAAGCGGCACACGGTTATATACGGTTACCAAAGAGGATAGTGCGTTGTATATAGTTGACCCAAACAACCATAAAGTTTTAAAACGGATTAAGCTGGCCGCCGAAGCCTATAGCTGTGTGCTTTCGCCCGATGAAAAAACACTTTACATCTCCATTTGGGGTGCCGGGCAGGTAACTTGTTATAACACAGTGACCGGGATAATCAGTAGCATAAAAGTTGGCAGCCACCCAAACGAAATAGCGCTGAACAAAAACGGGGCTATCTTATTTGTGGCCAACGCCAATGATAACTCGGTTTCGGTAATCAATACACTTAGCCGTAAAACGATTGAAGTAATATCCGCCACCCTTTATCCAACCCGTTTAACCGGCTCAACCACTAATGGGCTGGCCTTATCGGCAGATGAAAAAACGCTTTATATTGCAAATGCCGATAATAATTGCCTGGCGGTTTTTGATGTAAGCAAACCGCGCAGCAGCCAAAGCATGGGCTTTATCCCGGTAGGCTGGTACCCTACCAATGTAAAAACGCTGGGCAATAAAATACTGGTAGCCAATGGCAAGGGCTTTACCTCTATGGCCAACCCGCTTGGGCCGCAGCCGGTTAAAAAAGCCGATAACAGCGGTCATAAAAAAGGGGCTACCAAAAGCAAGGAACAGTACATCGGCGGCTTGTTTAAGGGTACACTTTCGTTTATTGATGCGCCGCAAGCGGCAAAGCTTAAAGCTTATACCAAACAGGTTTATGCCAATACGCCGTTTAATACAAAAGTAACGGCTTTGGCGGCAGGGGAAGCCGGTAACCCCATCCCGCGTAAACGTGGTGAAAGGTCGCCCATAAAACATGTGTTTTATATCATTAAAGAGAACCGCACTTACGACCAGGTTTTAGGCGATATGCCGAAGGGGGGCGGGGATACCTCTTTATGTATTTTCGGCAACAAAGTTACCCCTAATCAACATGCTATAGCCAGCGATTTTGTTTTGGCGGATAACTTTTATGTGGATGCGGAGGTTAGCGCCGATGGGCATAACTGGAGCACAGCCGCCTACGCCACGGATTTTATTGAAAAAACATGGCCTACAAGTTATGGCAACCGCGGGGGCAATTACGATTCCGAGGGCACCCGCCGGATTGGCGACCCGCGCGACGGCTACATCTGGGATTATTGCAAAAGGGCGGGCGTAACCTACCGCACCTACGGCGAATTTGCTGATGACTACAAACCCAATATCAAAGTATTGCAAGGGCATTATTGCCGGCAATCCCCAGGTTTTGATCTTTCGATAACTGATATTAAGCGTGAAAAAATATGGGCGCATGATTTTGATTCATTGCTCCGTAAAAATGCTGTCCCACAATTTAATTCTATCCGCATTTCCAACGACCATACGAGCGGCCAGCAAAAGGGGGCAATATCGCCCATTGCCGCAGTTGCTGATAACGACCAGGGCGTAGGCCTGTTCCTGGAACATTTGTCAAAAAACGCTATCTGGAAAGAATCAGTAGTATTTATACTTGAAGATGATGCCCAAAATGGCCCCGACCATATTGATGCGCACCGTTCGCCTGTATATGTTGCAGGGCCGTATGTGAAGCGCAATACCGTAATTCACGATATGTATTCCACTTCGGGCGTATTGCGCACTATCGAACTGATATTGGGGCTGCCGCCCATGAGCCAGTATGATGCAGCCGCCCTGCCCCTGTACAATTGCTTTACCAATAAGCCCGACTTTTCGCCATACAAAGTGAAACCTGCGCAGGTTAACCTCGAACAACGCAACATTGCCGTAAATGAAAGCAGCAAACGCTCGCAATTATTTAACCTTGCAAAAGAGGATGCCGTACCGGACCTTGACCTGAACGAAGTGATATGGAAATATGTAAAAGGCGAAAACTCCGTAATGCCCGCACCAAAAAGGAGCGCGTTTGTGATACTGGAAAAGAAAAATGATGATTGATGTGCAGATGTGAGGATGTGAGGATGTGAGGATGTGCAGATGTGCGGATGTGCAGATGTGCGGATGAGAAACTAAAAAGAAAGGGCTGGTGCGATCCGTTCCGTTGGGATGCCGGCCCAAAGGCATATCAAGGATGGGTTCACTAAAGCATTATGCCATCTGTTGCAAACCCACCGGCTTAACATTGTAAAATGTGTAAACCATGTTTTGCCCCATTAAACAATTTAATTAACTTATTTTAAGCTATTTACAATTGTGTTAACCATAAATTGTGTTAACCTTTGTAAACCATATTTTTGAGCTTTGGGGATACAAGGCCGGTCAATTTAAGTGCCATGCCACTTATAAATTGATGTTGGGCCGTTAGTCAGTTAAAAAAATGTTTAGGGTACCGTTGGGCTCCCTGGTTTGGCTTGAACTATTTTAAAGCGTTTGCCATGGGGGCGTTGTGTTTATGTCCCGAAATTAAAAACAAATCCCTAATTTCGAAAGTTTTATAACCACAAATTACCCCAATGACCGTATTAGAAAATGAGTTTTTAAAAGTAGCAATAAGCAACAAAGGGGCGCAGTTAACTTCGGTTTATAATAAGGCATACCAAACCGAACATCTTTGGCAGGATGGGCAAAAAATATGGCCCTGGCATGCACCAAACCTGTTTCCGGTAGTTGGGGCGCTCATAAATGACGAACTGCTGGTTGACGGGAAAGCCTATCCGATGGCAAGGCACGGTTTTGCACGGCAATCCGAATTTATTTTATTGGAAAATGATGAAGTGCATGCCATTTTCTCACTTCCAAACTGTGAAAAAACCATAATGATATACCCTTATAAGTTTGATTTCCAGGTTTTATACACTCTTATTGAAAACGCGTTGCGGGTTACCTATAAACTGATAAACCACGATAAAAAAACCATCTATTTTTCGGCAGGCGGCCACCCTGCTTTTAATGTGCCGTTTAAAGCAGATGAGAATTATGAAGATTATTACCTTGAATTTGAAATTGAAGAAAAATTAGAAACGCACCTTTTAGCGCCCGAAGGCTTTTTTAACGGTAAAACACACCCGGTTGCTGCGCCGGGAAACAGATTATATTTAACCAAAAACTTGTTTGCTAATGACGCCCTTGTTTTTAAAAATTTAAAGTCGCGGGAGGTATGTATAAAAAGCGATAAACACGGGCAATCAGTTTCGGTGCAATTCCCGCATTTTAATTACTTAGGGATATGGGCAAAAGGCGGCGGTAATTTTGTTTGTATTGAACCCTGGCTGGGTTGTGCCGACACTATTGGGAAACATGTTGACATTAGTGAAAAAGAGGCGATTCAAGAGTTAAAACCCGGTCATGTTTTTGAAGCGGCTTTTTTTATCAGCATATAAACTGGTTGATTACGTTTGGGCGTGCCATTTGAATATACTGGTCAGTTGATTCAGCCAGTGTTTGCTACCTTTACGCCATGATTGACGTTTTACTAAAAAAAGGAAAAGAAAAGGCAGTTTTATACCATCATCCCTGGGTATTTTCGGGTGCTGTTGAGCGGGTTAACGGCAAGCCGGAAAACGGCGATATTGTACGCTTGCTTAATGCCAAAGGCGATTTTATGGCGTATGGGTTTTATAACGGGCAATCAAGGGTTGCTTTGCGTTTACTGGAATGGGATGAGCATGTTGAAGTTGATGAGCAATGGTTCAGGGAAAAAGTAGCTGCAGCAGTTGCAGGCCACAGCAATGTACTGGTTAACGGGGTTACCAATACCTGCAGGCTGATATTCAGCGAGTCGGATTACCTGCCGGGCTTAATTGTGGATAAATATGCCAATCACCTGGCGGTGCAGGTACTTACTTCGGGAATGGAAAAAATAATGCCTGTTATCATTGATGAATTGCAGCGTTTGTTAAACCCCGAAAGTATTTTTGATAAAAGCGATGCCTCATCCCGCAGCCATGAAGGGCTGGAAACACAGAACATCTTACTGGCAGGTAATCATCCGCCCGAACGGCTTGAAGTTATTGAAAACGGGATCATCTATAATATCAATATCGCCAAAGGCCAGAAATCAGGTTTTTATTGCGACCAGCGCGATAACCGCGAGATAGTTGCCTCGTACGCAAAAGGAAAAAATGTTTTGGATTGCTTCTGCTATACCGGCGGCTTTACGCTTAATAGTTTGCAAAACGGGGCAAAATCTGTTACTGCTGTGGATAGCTCGGTACCGGCTATTGATACCTTAAAGGAAAACATCGCCCTTAACAATTTTGATGCCTCAAAAGTAACTGCTATAGCATCGGATGTTAACAAGCAGCTTAGAAAGTTCAGGGATGAGGGGGAGCTATTTGATATAGTTGTCCTGGACCCGCCAAAATACGCGCCATCCCGCTCCGCGCTTGACAAGGCTTCCCGCGCTTATAAAGACTTAAACCGCCTGGGTATGTTATTGCTTAATAAAGGCGGTTTGCTG
The DNA here is from genome assembly GCA_036509935.1 of Mucilaginibacter sp. GTDB lineage: Bacteria > Bacteroidota > Bacteroidia > Sphingobacteriales > Sphingobacteriaceae > Mucilaginibacter. Next base: position 3,922 of record DATCES010000543.1, on the reverse strand, counting down.
GCAACTTTTTCCTGCTCGGGCGCCATGAATATGGAAACCTTTAAACAGGTACTGGCCTGGGCCGCGCTGGATGCCGGCAAGCAGGTGCAATTTATAAACCAGTTTTGCCAGCCCGCAGACCACCCGGTAAGGGCTTCATTCCCGGAAGGGGAATATTTAAAGGGGTTGCTTTGCAGGGTGCTTTGAGGAGGTGAAAGGGACACAACTACTTTTGAGTTGGATTTGCCATCTTTCCTGTATAGTCGTTTTTCATTTCAGTAATGCGCTATCGACTTTTCACTACCAGTATAAATCCGAAATCGAACGGTCGGAGTCCGAAATGATTGCCCCAAAGATTTTTCCCTCACTGCTTTAAACCCCGGCCCTTCTTTCCAGCCAGGAAATGTGGCTTAACGGTTATACAAATTAAACTTTATCTTCGTTGGTATTTCTACCTCCTTAAAATAATAAACCATGAAAAAATTACTTTTACTGGCAACAGTGTTTGCCGTTACCTGTAGCGCATTTGCACAAAATGTTGACCTGCGCCGGAAAATTGAAGTAAGCGGTACCGCCGAACAGGAAGTTACCCCAGATATTATTAATGTATCCATCGCTTTGCAGGAGTACATGAACGGCAAAAACAAAATAACCATTGACGTATTGGAAAACCAGTTAGAAAATGCTGTAAAAGAGGCCGGCATCACTAAAGACGACTTCACTGTAAATAATGTTTCGGCTTACAATAATTATTACCAGAAAAAAAAGAACCCCGATTTTTTGGCAAGCAAACAATACAGCATCAGGTTTCATGACCTGGATAAATTTAACCGGATTTTAGGCCAGTTGGATCCTAAAGGGATACTATCAACCAATATTGACAGTTATGATTACTCAAAGATTGCTGTATTAAAACGTGACCTGAAAATACAAGCGTTATTGGATGCAAAAGAGAAAGCCAGTTATTTGTTAAACAGTATTGGCGAAAAACTGGGTGGGGTTATTGATATTACTGAGATTGATAATAACAATAACCAGGGATTCGTTGCTAACAGGGCCGTATCATATAGCGCAATGGCACCGGTATCAGATATTGATTTTAAGAAAATAAAACTAACTTTCCGGATAAACGCGGTTTTTGAAATCGGGAAATAACCGGTTTTCATTCATCAGTATTAAAATAATATTAAGTTTTTATTTCCATTTGTACCGATTAAATAAGTACTTGACAATGTGAATAATACATTTTATATTTATCGTCCCAAATAAATCTTGACATGGTCCGTAAACATTTTAAGAAAGTACTTTTGGTTGCACCTGAAGTTTTTCCGAATGAGCTATTAGCTGGATATAGAAATGTACTGCACATTTCGTCGGTAAACCGTATTTTCCCTTCCCTCTACGAATTAAATCCGGCTATGGTAATATTCGACTATGAGTTTGTAGGTAAAGACATTGAAAAAATCCTCCGCCGCATCAACGTCAACAAGTTTTATGAAAAGCTGAAAATTTGTTGCTATAAAAGCGGGCGCGAGGAAAAATCCGACAGTTTATTAAAAGCACTTGGCGTGGATTACCTCGTTTACCGGGAAGACCTGGTAAAACCTCACAAAACGTTGCTAAATAATTTTAATGTTGTGTTTGATACATCCATTTTGAAGTGGATGGGATCTGTTTCAAATTAACGCGGCATATACATGGGCGAAATTATTCTGTAACCATTTTTGGCCCATTTTCGTAAAAGAGATTAAGACGGGGATGTTTTGGCAGGATGGTTACTAAAATGTGTCACTTAACAAGCACTTGAAGATATTTAAATATAATATCTTCCCTAAACAATAGAACATGATATTTAATAAGCCTGAAAAGGTGTTGTTGGTTGCGCCCAATATATTTTCGGTACAGCTATTAGAAAGCAACAGGCAAATCAAACACATTACCTCCGTCAATCGTGTTTTTCCGTCCATCCATGAGATGGTTCCCAATATTATTGTATTTGATTATGATTACCTGAGTGAGGATATGGAAAAAATACTTCGCCGCATCCGTGCAAATTCCTATTACAATAAAATTAAGATATGCTGCTTTAAGAGCAGCCCTAACAGAAAAATAGACGGTTTTTTAAAAGTGTTGGGCGTTAACCATGTGATCTATAAAGATGAATTGCAAAATTCCGCAAAAGGGGCCATCAATCATCTTAAATCAGTATTTGATCCTACCCTTACCGATTTGTTGGTAAGCGCATCCTTTTAAAATTGTATAGCAATGGGTTTCAAGCCAAACCCGGCATCAATCTATTTTTATCAGTCAATCCACTCAAACTTTGTGTAAGGCACCAATACGTCAGGTATCTTAATGCCAGTCTCTGTCTGGTTATTTTCAAGCAGGGTTGCCACTATACGGGGCAAAGCAAGCGCGCTGCCGTTAAGCGTATGGGCAAGCTGGGTTTTGCCTTCGGCATTGCGGAAACGCAACTTTAAACGGTTACTCTGAAAGGTTTCGAAATTTGAAACCGAAGATACCTCCAGCCAGCGTTGCTGCGCCGCACTCCAGGTTTCCATATCATAAGTTAAAGCCGACCCAAAACCCATATCCCCCCCGCATAGGCGGAGCACACGGTAGGGCAAACCCAACTTTTGCAGCAATCCCTGCACGTGCCGGCTCATTTGTTCCAGTGCCCCGTATGATTTGTCTGGATGGGCAACCTGTACTATCTCAACCTTATCAAACTGGTGCAAACGGTTCAACCCGCGCACATGCGCACCATAAGACCCTGCTTCCCTGCGGAAACATGGCGTATAACCGCAATTTTTTACGGGCAGTTCATCCGCCTTTAAAATCACATCGCGGTACATATTGGTTATAGGCACTTCGGCCGTTGGGATGAGGTATAAATTATCCAACCCAACAAAATACATCTGGCCTTCCTTATCGGGCAATTGTGATGTGCCAAAACCCGATGCCTCATTTACAAGCAATGGCACTACCACTTCGCTGTAACCGGCTTTTTCGGCTTCATCAATAAAATAATTTATCAAAGCCCGCTGTAGTTTAGCCCCTTTATTTTTGTAAACCGGGAAACCTGCCCCCGTTATTTTAACCCCAAGTTCAAAATCAATCAGGTTATATTTGGCGGCCAGTTCCCAATGAGGTAATGCATTTGCGGGCAATACGGGCTTAGTGCCGTTTTCAAGCACTATTTCATTGTCTTCGGGTGTAAGACCTTTTGGTACCGAACTATGCGGCAGGTTTGGCAGCAGCACAAGTTTTTGGTACAGATTGCCTTCAATTGCAGCCAATTGTTCACCAAACTGTTTTATTTCGCCTTTCCAGATAGCGGTTTTTGATTTAAGTGCTTCGGCCCCCTCCTTTTTACCGGCACGCATCAACTCCCCTACCTGTTTAGCTGCGGCATTAGCTTCCGCCGAAACATTATCCAAACTGGTTTGCGTTTGGCGGCGCCTATCATCCAGTTGAATAATCTCATCAACCAATTCAAGCTGTTTAAAATTTTTTACAGCCAAACGTTCTAAAACCTGTTCCCTGTTATCGCGGATATAATTAACCTGCAGCATTGGTGTTATTTTTTGGCAAAGATATAATTAGTTCATGGTTGATGGTTCATAGTAATAAACAATAAAAACCTTATCTATTAACGCTGCAAATTGCAAATCACACTTCATTGATTATATTTGCGTTCGCAAAAAAAAGCATTTTAATAATACAATGAGAGAAATACAGTTCAGGGAAGCGCTTCGCGAAGCAATGGTCGAAGAAATGCGCAAGGATGATAAAATATACCTGATGGGCGAAGAGGTTGCCCAATACAATGGCGCTTATAAGGTAAGCCAGGGGATGCTGGACGAATTTGGCGCCAAACGTGTAATTGACACCCCCATATCTGAAGCCGGTTTCACCGGTATAGGCATAGGCTCCGCTATGA
>DATCES010000542.1:0-2382 GCA_036509935.1 Mucilaginibacter sp. | reverse complement strand
TTTGTGGCCGATGAAAAACAGTTGTTGAGCCTAAGCGAATATCCCTACCGTTCGGATGGCTATATTATAGGTATATGTACCCGGGGAACCGCACAGGTTGAAGTTAACCTGCAGCTTTATGAAGCCCAGGCCGGTGCCATGCTGCTGGCAACACCCTTCCACGTATTAAGGATTTTTAATAGCAGCGAGGATTTTTTATGCAGGTTTATAGTTTTCAGTAAGGCTTTTTTGACCGAAAACAGCGTCAATAGCCATTTTCTTGAATCATTCAGCTATTTTAAAAACGCATCGATCCCGGTAATTTATCCGGATAACCCGGACGCTAAAGTTATCCTTGAAATTTATTTATTGCTACAGCAAAAGCTTGAACGTGAAGGGCACCCTTATCGTGTAGAAATATCAAGGAGCATTTTAACAACGCTTCTTTATGAAGTGCAATCAATTTACGAAAAGCTTCATTTAATTATCAAAGGTAAACAAACCAGGAAACAGGAGTTGAATGCGCTATTCCAGGAACTTGTTTTTCATCATTATAAAGAGCACCGTAACGTGCAATATTACGCCGATGCACTTTTTGTATCGCCAAAACACTTAACAGAAACAATTAAGGGTGTGACAGGAAGGACAGCAGGCGAATGGATAGATGATGCCGTAATATTAGAAGCCAAGGTGTTGTTAAGGAACCATGAAATCAGCATAGCCCGTGTGGCCGAGGATATTCATTTCCCTGATCAATCATCCTTCGGCAAGTATTTTAAAAAACATGCCGGCTTGTCTCCATCGGATTATAGGGCGGTATCGGCGAGTTAGTTCGTTAAATTTTAACTGTTGTAAATGTTGTAAAGGGTGTAATTGTTGTGGATATCGCAATATTGGCGAGCACTCAGAAGATCACACGTCGCAGCTTCTTTCGGACTTCCGGACTTTCCGACTTCCGGACTACCCAAACAATAACCGACTTTTTGACTAATATCTCCGCATTGCAGCCCTTTCATTGGTTTGATAACGATTTTAATTTTACGAACATTATAAACTAATAATCTGTCCGGCAAATTGCTTTAATTAGCATTGGGATGATTACAACCAAATAACATCTATTTATGAATACCACTGAATCTGTAAAAGCCATTAAAGGAGGCGAGTTCCTTATCAGGGAAACCGCTGCCGATAGTGTTTTTATTCCCGAAGAATGGAACGAAGAACAGCTAATGATCGCAGAAACATGCACAAATTTTATCGCGCAGCAGGTTACTCCAAATTTAGCCCGCATCGACGACCAGGAAGCGGGACTGATGCCCCACTTAATGGATGAAGCCGGTGCGCTTGGTTTATTGGGCATATCCGTACCTGAAGAATACGGCGGGTTTGGCAAGGATTTTAAAACATCCATGCTGGTTACTGAAAAATTAGGGCTGGGGCATTCATTTTCGGTGGCTTTTTCGGCGCACAGCGGGATAGGCACGCTGCCTATATTATACTATGGTAATGAGGCGCAAAAACAAAAATATATACCAAAATTAGCGAGCGGCGAATGGAAAGGCGCCTATTGCCTTACCGAACCCGGCGCAGGCTCTGATGCCAATTCGGGCAAAGCAAGGGCAAAACTATCTGCCGATGGTAAACATTACCTCATCACCGGGCAAAAAATGTGGATCACAAACGCCGGCTTTGCAGATGTATTTACGGTTTTCGCTAAAATAGATGACGATGAAAACCTGAGCGCGTTTATTGTTGAAAAAGATTTTGAAGGGATCACCCTGAATACCGAAGAGCACAAAATGGGCATCAAAGGCAGCTCTACCCGCCAGGTATTTTTTAACGATTGCAAAGTGCCGGTTGAAAACCTGCTTTCCGAACGTCAGAACGGGTTTAAAATCGCGGTAAACATATTAAATATCGGCCGCATGAAATTAGGCGGGGGTACAGTTGGCGCATGCAAAGGCGTTATTGCACAGGCAGTAAATTATGCCAACGAGCGGGAGCAATTTGGCCGTGCTATTTCCAAATATGGGGCAATACGCTATAAACTTGCCCAGCAGGCTATTTTGACATACGCTGCTGAATCGGCGGTTTACAGGGCCAGTCAGAATATGGAAGAGGCTACCGCACTGCTAATAGAATCGGGCCTTGACGAGACAAATGCCAAGCTGAAAGGAACCGAACAATTTGCTATAGAAGCAGCCATTATTAAAGTTCATGCCTCCGAGGCATTAGATTATGTGGTGGATGAAGGCGTACAGATATATGGCGGTATGGGTTATAGCGCAGACGCGCCGATGGACAGGGCTTACCGCGATTCGCGGATCAATCGCATATTTGAAGGCACCAATGAAATTAACAGGATGTTGACCGTTGATATGATGCTTAAACGTGCCATGAAGG
>DATCES010000541.1:0-2569 GCA_036509935.1 Mucilaginibacter sp. | reverse complement strand
TGGTTGTATAAAACGTCCAGCTCCTGGTCTTTATTTTTGAAAGTCTTTTTATAAAACAGGCTCCAGTCTGTTGAATTATCACTGAAACGGCTGGTGGGGTGATTTATATTGTTCGTATCTACCGTCAGGTTACCTAATTGCGTGGTTTGAAAATTATTGGTATAACCGTTGCTGTTATTGCCAAAATGATTAAAATTAATAGATGCCGTTAACGCGTCTTTAGGGGTAATATCCCAGTTTAAGCTAAACCCGGAGCGATAACCGCTTCTCGCAAAATTGCTGACACCGTTTTGATTCAAATTAGTTACCGTATCCCCGGCATTGCTCCGGCGGTTGCCGAAACTTGGCGTTGCGCTGGTGAGGCTTTCATTGCCGCTAAAAAAAGCGCTGACCCCAATTTTTCCTTTTTTTGCATTTATATTGAATGATCCGTTTTCTAAACGCGTACCTGCGTTAAGGTTCACACTGCCGTTTACGCCCTGTATATTATTGTTTTTTAAAATAATATTAATGATACCGCCGGTCCCGGCTGCATCGTACTTCGCACCAGGGTTTGTAATTACCTCTATGTTTTTTATCTGGCTGGCGGGGATTGCCTGCAAGGCATCAGTAATGCTTGCGCCAAAAATTGTTGAAGGTTTCCCGTTTATCAGGAACTGGATATTGCTATTGCCCATCAGTTCCACATTTCCGTTAATATCCACCGACACCATGGGTACTTTTTGCAATACATCCAGGGCCACGCCGCCCTGGGCGGTTAGGTCATTTGCCGGGTTATACACCAGTTTGTCAATTTTGTTCTCAACGGTAGGCACACTGCCCGTAATATTAACTTCTTTAAGTTGATTTCGCAGTGGTGACAGCAGGATAGCGCCCAACATAACATTTTTATTGCTGCTGCTGATAATTACATGGGCGATAGTATGGCGTTTATACCCCAAAAAATCTATCGTTACCATATAATCGCCAGGTGAAATACCGTCAATGGTAAATTTTCCGCGCGGGTCGGTAATGGCTCCGTTAAAAGGGGAAGCGCTCCCTTGTTTATAAATGCTTACTGTGGCATAATCCACAGGCAGTTTGGTAACTGAGTCTGTTACATTAGCTGAAATTTTACCTTTGTCATCATTCGGGCGAATATAAGGGCCACCCGCCTGAGCTTTCAGGCTTAAAGAAAAAGTTGATAAAATTAACAGCAAAAAGATATTTTTCATTAGGATATTAAATATGTTTAATTCAATTATTCCGCAAAATTGTGTCGAAAATTTGGATTAAAACTGAATTTTAGCCTGAGGTATTATAATTGTTACGGTATTAGTGTAATTGTTACAATAAGTGGGGATTACGACTTATCATTTTGCTTGAGCAAGCGTATTACCTGTACAAACCGGCGTTTGTAGTTTTTATCCATTGAGGTTATTGTAACCCCGTATTCTTTACCTGATGTTGAATGAATAAACTTAAAATCACCAGTTCCGTTATACAACACTATCCCTACATGCCCGATTTTGTGACTGTGTTTTTTTGGGCTTGTAAATAATATAATATCGCCCGGTTTGGCATCCCCGAGTTTTATCTTTTCGCCAACATTTATAAATTCACAGGAAGAACGCGGCACGTTAAAATTAAAATTTTTGAAAACATAATCAACAAAGCCGGAACAATCAAAGCCAAGCAGCGGATCAGACGAAGCTGGCCGGTAATTTATGCCTATTAAAGTCTGGGCAAAACATATCAGGCTATCCGCTGATACACTATCGGGATTGAAAGATGTCCTGGGTATGTTTACTTTATTTGCGTTATTAATTTTTCGGGCATATACAGTGTTAGGCAACACAATTGCCATGCCTAAAAGGATACCCAGGGCTGATAAAATTTTCCTCATTGATAAGGGGCAATTTATCAATAATTGTAAGATAATGTTATCTTTTTAAATTTATTTTAACTTTGTAACCCCTGGTTTTATTTTGGTATTTTAGCCCGGTCAGCACATTTCACATTCGCCAAAAATAAACGCCCCGATGCCCAAATACTGTTTAACGCACAATCTGAAAGACGACCCGCCATTAATTGACACCCGTTTATTTATGATTATGGACACCGGTGAAGGTTTTAGCTTTGAAAAAAAGGGAGAATGGATGCTGCCAACCCTAAAGTGCAGGAGTGGGAAACCCTGATGTTGAACTATCAGCAGCCACTAAAAAAAGCTGTTAAAGGCGAAAAGTGGGTTTTAATGAATAAAATATTCGAATTGTAACCGGGAAAGAATCAAGAATCAAGAGCCAAGAATCAAGAAAGAAGAATGGCTGGCCTGAAAAAATAACTTAACTTTAACTTTTCAAACTTATCTTGGCTCTTGGCTCTTGGCTCTTGGCTCTTGATTCTTGACTCTAAATAAATATATCATGTTAAAAAAAGTACAATTATTGCTGGTATCTGTATTATTCGTCTTTTCGCCGGTTTTTGCGCAAAAAAGGATATCTAACGAGACGGATGCACAAAAAGAAAAGCGGATGGAATGGTGGACCGATGCGCGTTTCGGGATGTTTATCCACTGGGGGCTTTACTC
>DATCES010000540.1:0-2176 GCA_036509935.1 Mucilaginibacter sp. | reverse complement strand
GGTATCCAGTTTTTACGCATTGCAAATGGAAAGGCAAAGGTTATTTTAACAACCGCCTACCCGCAATACGCACTGGAAGGTTACGAGCTTGATGTGATAGATTACCTGTTGAAGCCAATAGCTTTCGACCGTTTTTTTAAGGCAGTGCAAAAAGCGCAAACCATTATGCAACCTGCCATAGCTACCGGCGCCAAACCTGGTAAAGCAGAATTGCAACCCCTGCAGGATTTTTTGAGCGACTTTATTTTTGTAAAAACCGAACACAAGATACAAAAGGTTTACCTGAATGATATTTTATTTATCGAGGGTTTAAAGGATTATATTTCAATTTTTGTTCCTGCCGAAAGGATCATCACCCTACAGAATATGAAAAAAATGGAGGATGCCTTGCCAACAAAATACTTTATCCGCGTTCACAAATCATATATTGTTTCCGTAAATAAAATCGACAGCATCGAACGCAGCCGCATTTTTATCGGAGATAAAATTATCCCCGTAGGCGATACTTATAGGGAAGGGTTTTTTAAGGTGATTGATGGAAAGAATGTTTAGCCCCGCAGCCCCATAAAGGCCTGTGTGGTTTGGTTTGGCCAAAGGCGTTATGGAATGGTTTCTAAAACGACATGTCATTCATAACTTGTACGTAATGAAAGATTGGTTTTAAATCGGCGGTGCGGTGCGTACCGCAGTTTTTTTGTAGTTTTTGTATTTATTTCTCCATATTCATTTTTCGGTTTAAAATAGTTAGCGGTTCATTTTATATTCTTATAATTGAGTTGAGCGTTAATATGCCGATCAGGCCAATTACAGAAACGATACTTTCCATTGCGGTCCATGACCGGAAGGTTTCTTTCATTGACAATCCGAAATATTCCTTGCAAAGCCAAAAGGCCGTATCGTTTACATGCGAGCCAAAAAGGCTTCCGGCCCCGATGGCCAGCACCAGCAGGTTGGGGTTTACTGCCATTAGCTGTGTTGCCGGGAACAATACGCCCGCCGCTGTTAACCCTGCCACGGTTGCCGAACCGAGGCAAAGCCGTAAGCCTGCTGTTACTGTCCATGCAAGCATTAATGGCGGTAATGCGCATCGGGTCAGCAATGCTGTAATTTCGGCAGTGGCGCCCCCATCAATAAATATTTGTTTTAGCGCCCCGGCGCTGCCTATTATCAAAAGGATCATGGCGATATCCTTCACCGCACCTGCATAGTGTGTCATTATTTTTACTATTGGCATTTGCATACCTAAGCCAAGTGTGCAGGTGGCAATAACCACGGCAAGCATCATCGCAATTACCGGCTCGCCGATAAAATGAGAAAATGTAAGAAATGCCGCGTTGTGGGGCAAAACTACCGGAATAAGGTATGCGAGGGCAACCAGCAGCACAGGCAGCAGGGATGAAACAAAACTGTTGGCAATTCCGGGTAATCTGCTGTCTGGTATCCCGGTCATACCGGCTATGATTAACCCCTTTGAATTGATATTTTTAACAGTACGTGCGAAAACCGGCCCTGCTATAATGATGGCGGGGATGGCTAGTATCAGGCCGTAACAAAATGTTTTGATCACATCCGCATGAAATACTTTCACTAATGTCATTGGTGATGGATGTGGCGGAAGAAATCCATGCATCACCGAAAGGGCCGCCAGCATAGGCAGGCCGACATACAAAGGTGGAAGGCGGTAGCTTTGCGCTACCGAAAAAACGATGGGTATGAGCAGTATAAACCCGGTGTTGTAATACAACGGTATACCAACAATAAGGCCGGTAAGCGCCATGGCATAATGAACCAGGCCCGGACCGAATATATTCCGCATAGATTGCGCTATTTGATGCGCTGCACCGCTTTTTGCTACCAGGTTGCCCAGCATAGCCCCTAATACTATGATGATAACAACAGACCCAAGCATATCTCCTATTCCTTTATTTATTGAAGCTACTACGCTTACAATAGACATTTGAAGCAATAAGCCGGCAATTAAAGATACAATGATAAAAGCCAGAAATGCGTTAACTTTTGCCCAGGTAATGAGTACTACCAATAAAAGGATACAGAGAATGAGTAGAAGTATCGTCATTTGATTTTATATATTTAATTCATTTAGTGCGAATCACGTGTTACAGCAGACCCGGAATGACCAACTAAGATATCCAAATCCGCCCCTTTATCAGCTTGT
>DATCES010000539.1:0-6978 GCA_036509935.1 Mucilaginibacter sp. | reverse complement strand
CAGTTTCGGCGTTGTCAACCTTGCCGCCTTTGCCGCCCAAAAAATCCCAGCCATGCACATCATCAATATACCCATCGTGGTCATTGTCAATCCCGTTTCCCGGAATTTCTTTTGGGTTAACCCATAAAATGCTTACCAGGTCTTTTTGTAAAGTATCTATGCCGCTATCAATAGTGGTGACGATCACTGTCTTGCTTTTTTTTCCTTTTAAAAACAGGTAGGCCTGGTTAAGGCTGATGCCGTAATATCCGTCTGTTTTCAGGTCCATCTGGTGCCAGTTTTTTGGCGGAACGGGTTCTGTTTTTGGCATTTGCTGGCCGAAAACATTCAGGCTGATGAACAAGGCCCCGCCCAAAAAGGAGCTTAGTGCGTAATTTCGTAATTTATGCATGTACATAAGTTAATGAGGTGTATTACTATTATTTATTTAAAGATCAAACTTAATTCCTTGTGCCAACGGTAACGTTTTCGAATAATTAATAGTATTGGTTTGCCGCCGCATATAAACTTTCCAGGCATCCGAGCCGGATTCGCGGCCCCCGCCGGTTTCTTTTTCACCCCCGAACGCCCCGCCTATCTCGGCGCCCGAAGTACCGATGTTCACATTGGCAATACCGCAATCCGATCCGGCACAAGACAAAAATTGTTCTGCCTCGCGCAAATTTCCGGTCATAATAGCTGATGATAATCCCTGCGGGACACCATTTTGCAGGGCTATGGCCTCGGTCAATGTTTTATATTTTACAAGATAGAGTATTGGCGCGAAAGTTTCGTGCTGAACGATGGAATAATGGTTTTCCACTTCGGCAATGCAGGGTTTTACATAACAGCCCGGGGCATATTCCCCGCCTTCCAGCTTGCCGCCTTCAACAACAAATTTACCGCCTTCGGCTTTGCATTTTTCAATGGCATTGAGATAAAGTTTTACTGCATCGTGGTCAATCAGCGGCCCCAGGTGGTTGTTTTCATCCAGCGGGTTGCCTATGCGTATTTGCTTATAGGCGTTTACCAGTTTTTGTTTAAAGGTTTCGTAAACACTTTCGTGGATAATAAGCCTGCGGGTACTGGTGCAACGCTGCCCGGCTGTACCCACTGCCCCAAATACCGCACCCACCAGGGCCATATCCAGGTCGGCGTTTTCACTGATGATGATTGCATTGTTGCCACCGAGCTCCAATAAGCTTTTACCGAGCCTTGCGCCAACTGCCGTGCCTACCGCCTTGCCCATCCTGGTTGAACCGGTTGCCGAGATCAATGGTAACCGGGTATCATTGGCCATTAATCCGCCAATATCCCGGTCGCCGATGACCAGGCAGGATACGCCTTCGTCAATATTATGTTTTTTAAACACTTCCTGTGCTATATGCTGGCAGGCAATGGCTGTTAAAGGTGTTTTTTCCGATGGTTTCCAGATACAAACATCCCCGCAAACCCAGGCAAGCATGGCGTTCCAGCTCCAAACGGCAACAGGGAAATTAAATGCCGAAATAATGCCCACTATTCCTAAGGGGTGGTATTGCTCGTACATGCGGTGCTGCGGCCGCTCGCTATGCATGGTCAACCCGTACAACTGCCGGCTTAACCCAACCGCAAAATCGGCTATGTCTATCATTTCCTGTACTTCGCCGTAGCCTTCCTGAAGGCTTTTTCCCATTTCGTAAGATACCAGTTTGCCCAGGTCTTCTTTTTTATCGCGCAGTGCATTGCCTATTTCACGCACTATTTCACCGCGTTTTGGCGCAGGGACGGTGCGCCAGCTTATAAAAGCTTTGGCCGCCTGCTCAACCGCCTGGTTATAATTATCGGCCGTGGCTATTTTTACCGATGCTATTTTCTTTCCGTCAACCGGCGATACAACAGCTTTTATAGCGGCGCCGGGGCTGCTGGCCCAGTCGCTTCCGGTACTAAATGCTTCATTTATGTCGTTTATATGTAAACGATTAAGAATATCTGAAATATTAAAGTCCATAATTGTTACTTTTGCCAAAGGTAAAAATCTTTAAGGCAATTTATTATCACCCATCCGCTGCCAGCAAAATGATTTGCATTAATTATCAAGGCTTTGCAAATAGTCGTGTTAACAATGTTTGGATGTTGATAACTAATTTGTACTATGGCTATTTATTACTTGTAATTTAAACTCAAGTTAAGGTTCAATAAAGCGATTTTAAAGGCCTTGCTGTATAAATGTTCTGAAACAAAATTGAATGGAAGAAGAATTTGAATTTGGTTTTACCGAAGATGCAAAGTTTTCCGTGGAACGGTACGAAGAAATGATCCGTAATCATGATCAGTACTTTTTTGATGCCCAGGCGTTTGAGAACATAATCGACTATTACATCGAAAAGAATGATCCGCCTAAAGCCTTACAGGTGGCAGAGTATGCACTTAACCAGCACCCTTTTGCCGCTGTTTTCCTAATTAAACAGGCCCAGCTCCTGGTAATCGGCAATAAAGTAAACGAAGCATTTGCTGCGCTTGAAAAGGCGGCACTGCTGGAGGCATCGGACCCGGATATTTACCTTATCCGCGGCAACTTGTACGAAAATATGGAACGCTATGGCGAGGCCCTGGAAAACTATGAAAAAGCGCTTGAACTGGCTGAAGAAACTGACGAGGTTTTGCTGCACATAGCTTACGTATATCAAAATATGGGCGATTATGATACTGCTATCACCTATCTGAAGCTATGCTTAAAGCAAAACATGGAAAACCAGGATGCCCTGTACGAACTGGCTTTTTGCTACGATGTTATGGATAACCAGCAGGAAAGCGTAGTGTTTTATGAGCAATATATTGATAACGAACCGTACAGCTATGCCGCATGGTATAATTTAGGAAATGCTTTCACCAAACTCAGCCTGTTTGAAAAAGCAATTGATGCCTACGATTATGCTATCTTAATAAAGGACAATTTCGCATCAGCTTATTTTAACAAAGGGAACGCACTGGTTAACCTTGAAAAATATGCCGAAGCCATTGAAGTTTACCGCCAAACGTTTGAATATGAACAGCCTAACGCCGATACGTATTGCGCCATAGGCGAATGTTATGAAAAGCTGGAGCAGATGGACGATGCCCGCGCTTTTTATAAAAAATCGGTTAAAATGGACCCAAAACTCGCCGATGCCTGGTTTGGGATTGGCGTTACGCTTGATTTTGAAGAACGCTATTTTGAGGCGCTGCATTTTTATAAAAAAGCGCTCGATCTGGATATTGCCAATGCCGACTACTGGTTTGCCATAGCAGATGCCGAATATAAACTTGGCCATATAACCGAAGCTGAACACGCCTACGAAAAAGTAGTGGAGCTTAACCCTGTTGACGTAGATGCCTGGCTTGATTATTCCTCGATTTTATACGAGCAGCAAAGGCTGGTTGATGCGATAGAGATTATTGCCCAGGCCATAAAAAATAATCCTGAGGCTGCCGAACTTTATTACCGCATGGTGGCCTATTTATTTGCCAAAGGCGAGTATAATGAAGCGCTTACCCATTTGGAAATGGCCCTGGCATCCGACCCGGAAAAACATTATATCCTTTTTGATTATTTGCCGCAATTGCAAAAAAATAAGGTGATAGTGGATATTATTAATCGTTATACGAAGTGAGCGAATGGTTGATTAGGTTGATTAAGTGAGTAGTTAAACAACTATTCACCCAATCAACTTAATCAATCGAAAAAAGCCGAAAATTTTCTTCAAATTTTCGGCTTTTTTCATCAATTTTGCACCATTAGTACTTTTAGTTATAGCTATAACCCAATTAACGTTTATGAATTATGATATGAATAACCTGCCTGAACGCGTTACTAAACCGCGTAGCAGCGGCATCACCATGGTTATGGATAAAGGGCTCAGTTTGCGCCAGGTGGAGGATTTTGTTGAAGTTGCCGGCACCCATACTGATATTGTTAAACTGGGATGGGCCACTTCATTTGTTACCCCAAACCTTGATAAAAAGTTAAAGATATACCGCGAAGCCGGTATCCCCGTATATTTTGGCGGCACCCTATTTGAGGCATTTATTGTGAGGGGCCAGTTTGATGATTATTGCCGGATACTCGACAAATACCAAATGGAATATGTGGAAGTATCCGATGGTTCAATTGAAATTGAGCATGAGGTAAAATGTGAATACATACGTAAATTAGGCAAACAGGCAACAGTAATATCCGAAGTAGGGTCCAAGGATGTACAAAAAATATTTGCGCCCTACAAGTGGATTAAATTAATGCAGGCCGAAATTGAAGCAGGCTCGTGGAAAGTGATCGCCGAGGCCCGCGAAAGCGGCAATGTAGGCATCTACCGCGATTCGGGGGAAGTAAGGGAGGGGCTGGTTGATGAAATCCTGACCCAGATCCCCGAAGAAACCATTATCTGGGAGGCCCCGCAAAAGACGCAGCAGGTTTGGTTCATTAAACTGATTGGCGCCAATGTAAGTTTAGGCAACATTGCCCCGGCAGATGTAATCCCGCTGGAAACTTTGCGGCTGGGTATCAGGAGCGACACATTTGATCATTTTTTGTAGGGGACCAACTACACACAAATCAACGCAGCATTACCGCTAACGCAAGTTGGGTACCCTGTACCTATGTCACAGAATATTTTGCCGGGACTTATTTACGACATCTTCAGTTTTTTCTGAATATCAGCCACATAGCCTTTAAATTTCTTATCGGTATCAATCAAATCTTCAACCGTCTGGCAGGCGTAGATAACCGTGGAGTGGTCGCGGCCGCCAAAGAAATGGCCTATTGATTTTAAGGAGCTTTTGGTGTGCGCTTTAGCAAGGTACATGGATATTTGCCTGGCCTGTACAATTTCGCGTTTGCGGGTTTGTGATTTTACCATTTCTATAGGCACTTCAAAATATTCGCAAACAAGGTTCTGGATGTATTCCATCGATATTTCTTTGGACGAATTTTTTACAAAATTCTTTAACATCTGTTTGGCAAGGTTAAGGTCAATTTCCTTTCGGTTTAATGTTGACTGTGCCAGCAGGGAAACCATAGCGCCTTCCAGTTCACGTACATTATTGTCGATGTTATGGGCAACGTATTCTATCACATCATTTGATAGTTCGATACCGTCCTGGTAGGTTTTGTTTTTAAGGATGGCCATGCGTGTTTCCAAATCGGGGATTTGCAGATCAGCCGAAAGGCCCCACTTGAACCGCGAGAGCAGGCGTTCTTCTAAACCGGCCAAATCTTTCGGCGCTTTATCTGATGTGATAATTACCTGTTTCCCCGACTGGTGCAGGTGGTTAAAAATATGGAAAAAGAAATCCTGTGTTTTTTCCTTACCGGCAAAATTATGCACGTCATCCATAATGAGTACATCAATGGCCTGGTAAAAATTTACGAAATCATTTATATTATTGTGCTTTAAGGCATCAACAAACTGTTGTGTAAATTTCTCGCAGGATACATACAATACAAGTTTGTCAGGCAATGTTTGCCTTATTTCGTTACCAATGGCCTGCGCCAGGTGGGTTTTACCCAGCCCTACACCGCCATATATCATTAGCGGGTTAAAAGAAGTGCCGCCAGGTTTTGCGGCTACCGCATAACCGGCCGAGCGCGCCAGGCGGTTACAATCGCCTTCAACAAAATTACTGAAGGTATAGTTCCGGTTAAGCTGCGGGTCAACATTGAGTTTCTTTAGCCCTGGTATTACAAAGGGGTTTTTTATATCCTTATTAATTGAAATGGGTATAGGCATACTCTGATTTTTTGATTCGGCGCCGTTCCCGTTTGAGGGTATATTGGTGGTGTATGGCTTACTTGACGATGATTGTTCAACAACTATATTATACTCCAGGCGCCCATCGTCCCCTAATTGCTTTTTTATTGTTTTCCGCAGTAAACCAAC
This sequence comes from Mucilaginibacter sp., assembly GCA_036509935.1. Lineage (GTDB taxonomy): Bacteria > Bacteroidota > Bacteroidia > Sphingobacteriales > Sphingobacteriaceae > Mucilaginibacter. The sequence continues at coordinate 1,105 of DATCES010000539.1, read as the reverse complement.
ATAGTGTTCTTCAAGCCATTCATAAAAGAATAAACTGGGTACCTGGATGGTTAAAACACTTCCTTCCATTCGTAAAGCTTTTATCGGTTCGAACCAGGTTTTAAAGCTTTGTGCCGGGATGTTATCTTTTATGATCTGAAGGCAGCTATTCCAAACGTTAGTACAAGTTTTTTCCATGTAAATTTTAATAAAATATTGATTTCCAACCCCCAGCGAAACATATTTTGGAACTGCTACGGAACATCGAATATTCTAAAAAAAAGCGGATAAAAAAATTTAATTTCAACTTTTTGGTGAAATAAATTTATATAATAATAAAGGGTTTTGTAGTGCATAATTCAAATAAAATATTATATTTCGCACTAAAAATTTATAGTTTTTAATAGTTTTTAATTTATTGCCTGTTTTTATGATGAACACGCGTGATCAACTGTTTAAAGCAACGTCATTTTATTGCAATAGTTGGGTCGGGCAAATTGTCAGTACTCCCCAAAAACCCCGCGCAGCGTATTTGCAATTTCTCCTAAAGTGGCATAGTTTTCAACCGCATCCAGTATAAATGGCATCAGGTTCAGTTCCCCCTTAGCCCCGTTGGCCAGTTGTTCAAGGCTGTTACTTACGGCAGGGTTATTACGTGTTTTTTTCAGCAGGGCAATTTGCGCTGCTTGTTTTTTGCGGATAGAATCGTCAACCCGGAAAACATTTAACGCAGGTACATCGGGTTCAGTAAAACGGTTTACGCCAACTAATACCCTTTCGCCGCTCTCAATTTCATTTTGGTACTGATATGCCGAGCGGGCAATCTCCTGCTGCATATAATCCTGCTCTATGGCTTTTACAGCGCCGCCCATGGCGTCAATTTTATCAATGTATTCCTGCGCGGCTTTCTCCAGTTCATCGGTTAATGCTTCAATAAAATACGAACCTGCCAAAGGATCAACAGTATCGGCAACACCGCTTTCAAAGGCGATGATCTGCTGGGTGCGCACAGCAATTTTAGCGGCGGCTTCGGTAGGCAATGAAATGGCCTCATCGTACCCATTGGTATGCAATGATTGTGTGCCGCCCAGCACCGCCGCCAAAGCCTGGCTGGCCACGCGTACAA
>DATCES010000538.1:0-4830 GCA_036509935.1 Mucilaginibacter sp. | reverse complement strand
GTCATAGTTTCCTGCGTGGTGAAAGTTTTTGACGCGATGAGGAAAAGTGTAGTTTCGGGGCTAAGCCCTTTTAAAGTTTCTACGATCTGCGTTGCATCAACATTGGACACAAAATGCATGTTCAGATGATTTTTATAGGCTTTTAATGCCTCGGTCACCATTACCGGCCCCAGATCCGAGCCTCCGATGCCAATATTAACAACATCAGTAATCGCTTTCCCGGTAAACCCTTTCCAACTGCCCGAAATAATGCCTTCGCTGAAAGTTTTCATTTGCGCCAGCACCCGGTTCACATCGGGCATAACATCTTTGCCATCCACATAAATCGGGGTGTTGCTTCTATTACGTAAAGCAACATGCAATACCGGGCGGCCTTCCGTGGCATTGATCTTTTCGCCCGAAAACATGGCTTCAATTGCCTTATTTACTGAACACTCTTTTGCCAACTGCATCAGCAGGGCTACAGTTTGCTCATCAATGCGGTTTTTCGAATAATCGAGCAGGATGTCTTCAAATTGTAACGAAAATTTAGTAAACCGTTCACCATCAGTATCAAATAAGCCTTTTAAGCTTTTCGATACGATATCAATATAGTGGTCAGCTAAATATTTATAAGCCCTGGTGGTGGTGAAATTGATGTTTGGCAGCATAATTGAATAAATTTTTACAAAAATAACATTTAATAATTAGGCAGATATTAAATCTGAATTATGTGAGGTTAGTGTTATTTTAACATACAATACATATTGTTTGTTTTACACTAAGCAAATTGTCATAATTTCAACACATTTTACTATTTTTTTTAAATTTTTAAATAAATATTTAATATCTTTGTATTGTTGGTAACAAAATTTACTTTTTATCATCATTTTGTTAATTTCCTTTAAACAAATTTTTATGTTTGAAAAACTTTTTTTGCTCGTCAAAAATAACGCCGGTACGGCAGTTATTGACAACCCTGCGATCCCGGCGAAATACCATGAGGCGGTGATCAATGAAGCTTCAAGCTCTATCATTGAAGTGTTAAAGGGCCATATCGAAACCGGTAAAATAAAGGACCTGATAAAGTATTTTCAGTTTTCGGGTATTTACAATAATCCGATGGAATCAAGTATAGTGAACAAATTTGCCAATAAGCTGAATAATTTTTACGGGATTGACCCTCATTCTGCCTTAGCGGCATCCAATACTTTAATACCGCCCGTGATGACGGAGCTGGTAAAACAATCAAAAAATGAACATAATAAAGATTTCGGCTTAAGTAACCTGCTATCCAGACTAAATGGCAGTCATACCGATCTGAGTGGTTTGGTTAACCAAATGATGATTGCGTAGGGTATAATAGTTGTAAGGGTTAAAAGGGTTGTAAGGGTTAAACTTATCTAAAGTTATAAAGGTTGAAAGGGTTGTAAAGGTTAAAACTTTGCGGCCTTTTTAACTTTTATAACCTTTACAACTACTACAACCTTTACAACAATTACAACCACTACAACCAAAACCTTATATTTGCCAAATGACTAAAGAACAGATTCAGGATTTAAGGGATAGAGTTACATCCCTGAGGAGGCATCTTTGACATTGATAAGAAACTTGATGCCTTACAAAAAGAACAGGAAATAACCTTCGGCCCGGGATTTTGGGACCACCCTAAAGAAGCCGAAAAAGTACTGGCTTCCATCAAAACAAAAAAAATATGGACAGATGCCTACCAAAAAGTGGTAGCCATTGTTGACGATGCCGGGGTGCTGTTTGAATTTTTTCAAAGCGGCGATGCCACGGAAGCCGAAATGCAGGAGCAATATACTGCCGCTGTAAAAGCTGTTGAAGAACTGGAATTTAAAAACATGCTCTCGGCCGAAGTAGACCAGTTTAACGCAGTACTGCAAATTACCGCCGGTGCAGGCGGCACCGAAAGCTGCGACTGGGCGAGTATGCTGATGCGCATGTACATTATGTGGGCCGAAAAGAATGGCTACAAAGTTAGCGAACAGGATTTTCAGGAAGGTGATGTAACGGGGGTTAAAACGGTTACGCTCCAGATTGAGGGCGATTTTGCTTATGGCTATTTAAAGGGCGAAAACGGCGTACACCGCCTGGTGAGGATTTCGCCTTTCGACTCAAATGCTAAACGGCATACTTCATTTGCATCGGTTTACGTGTATCCCCTGGTTGATGACACCATTGATATTGAAGTGAAAGACGCCGATATTGAATTTGAAACCTTCCGGTCGGGCGGTGCGGGCGGCCAGAATGTGAATAAGGTGGAAACGGCTGTACGGTTGTACCATAAACCATCAGGCATTATCATCAAAAACCAGGAATCGCGGTCGCAGCTACAAAATAAGGAAAATGCCATCAGGCTGTTAAAATCGCAATTGTATGAGGCTGAAATGCGGAAAAGACTGGAAACAACCAATTTGATTGAAGGCAACAAGAAAAAGATAGAATGGGGGTCGCAGATACGCAATTATGTTTTGCACCCGTATAAGCTGGTGAAAGACCTCCGTACCGATTATGAAACCTCAAACGCGCAAGGGGTGCTGGATGGCGACCTCAACGATTTTTTAAAAGCCTATTTAATGGAATTTGGCGGGCCCAAAAATTAGTTTGCCGTTTGATTTCGGCCGACCCGGCGCGATGCCATTAGTAATACGGAAAATATAGCCTAAGTTTCCCATAACTTAATATATCTTTGGGCTCAAAATTTATAAGCGTATTTTCATGGCAAAGGCATCTGAAATTAAAGTAGGGAATATATTGCGTTTTAACGGCGAACTGGTAAGCGTTACCGAAGTGCTGCACCGTACACCAGGCAAAGGCGGGGCATTTTATTTAGATAAGTTCCGTAATATTAAAACCGGGAAAATTGTTGAGGCGCGTTTAGCCACTGACGAACAGGTTGAAATTTGCCGGGTAGAAACCAATGATTTCCAGTACCTGTACCAGGAAGGCGATTATATGGTAATTATGGATAACACCACTTACGATCAGCATAGCATAGCCAAATCATTATTTGGCCCATCGGCGAAGTTCCTGAAGGAAGGAATGAGCGTAATAGTTTCCTTTGAAAGTGAAGAACCTATTATGGCGCAGGCGCCCTACTTTGTAGAACTGGAAATTACTTATGCCGAACCGGCAGTTAAAGGCGACACGTCTTCGGGTGCGCTGAAAGCGGCCACAACAGAAATTGGCGTAGAAATAAAAGTGCCGCTTTTTGTAAACCAGGGCGATAAGGTAAAAGTTGATACACGCACCGGGGAATATGTTGAGCGTGTGAAATAGGCCGTTATAAAATATATTAGCGTAACCATGCGCGAAAGGCTCCTGGAATAACGCGGGTATGCAGCCACGGGGCCGCTAATGATGTGTGCGATATGCCGTTTTATCGAACTTTTGTTGATAGCCAGTTGTTCCGAAAATCCTGCTGGTCTTTAGTCAATTCTTTCCCCGCTTTTTCAAAAGTAATAACTTCAAGATCGGGGTTTTCTTCTAAAGTAATGGTTGTTTCGTGGTCGCCAGTGCGGTTTTTATAGTTCACCACAATTTTATCGCCTATATTTTTACCTGCTACAATATCATTAAATGCCTGTGCGTTTGTTATATCCTTTCCATCAGCTTTTAAAATAACATCCCCAGCATCCAGGCCCGCCTTGTAAATGGGTGTACCAATTATGGTACTTGACTGTATGGCTAATCCTTCGGCCCCGGCGATATGCACCTGTCCCGACCTTCCCCGGCCTGGCATGGTGGATAAAGGCCCTGCCCATGCTTTTCCGGGCTGGGCTTTACGTAATAATAAACCGGCTTTTGCAAGTAAGGCCCAGTAATTGTTTTTCTCAACACCATAAATATAGCGGTTAAAAAAACAGGCAGCGAATTTCGGATTTTTGGTTAGTTTGGCAAGGTCGCTTTGCAGGTCAGGGATAGTGTAAGGTTTCATAACCTTGCCGCGGGCCAGCCAAACGGTGCGCATATAATCATCCAGCGTTAAGTTAAATTCGCTGCGCAGGCGCAGATCAAGCGCCAGGGCGGTGGCCCCGCCATAATAGTAATAGCTCGTAAAAATATTGTTATCATTATTAGGGTCGATAGATACCCCTGCATCGGCAAACACCGAATAATCACTTGATTGTATGGGCGTATATTTTGCCGCGCCGGGCGTGTTCAGTACTGAATTTACGAGGCCGCCCAGGGTGCGGGTATATTCATCAACCGTATGGAAACCCGAACGCACCAATAGCATTTCGCCATAATATTGTGTAAAGCCCTCGGCAAACCAAAGTTCGCCGCTCATATTGGCATGCTCAAAATTGAATGGTTCCAATGATTTTGGCCGTATGCGCTTTACATTCCAGCTATGGAAATACTCGTGTGAAAACGTGCTTAGCAGCCGGATTTCATTTCCTTCAACTTTGGCGACAGGCTGTACTATACATGTTGAGTTGCGGTGCTCCATGCCATCGCCCGAATTGGTAGGGTAAACATCATCTAAAAAAGTATATTCGCCATAATCATAAGCCGGCAATTCGCCAAAAACGGCTTTTTCTTCCAGCACCATTTTTTGCACCAGTTTACCGAAATTATCAATCACCGCCTGCGCGTCATCAGAGTGGACCGTTAAATTAATCTTCTCTTTGTTCCCGTCAGTGTTTACCACATCCCAACTGGTCTCTTTAAAATCCGAAAGTTCGGTCGGGCTGTCCATCATATATTGTAAACCGGGGGCGCTGTAAATATTTTCCCCATCGTGTTTTAGTTGGGTAGCTACTTTCCAGCCATATTTGTCGAGGCTGTTAAACTCAAACTTAACCGGCCGTTTTTCCTGGCCCG
>DATCES010000537.1:0-3418 GCA_036509935.1 Mucilaginibacter sp. | reverse complement strand
ATTTCGGTAGTAACGATGTTCATCTCAGGCCGTACGCGCTGGCGGGTTATTTGTACCAGCCCAAACTTACTTGGCGGTAAAATAGTATGCTTGGCCCTGTCGTACGACATTTCGGCCCTTAAATAGTCAAACAAGTCCTTTCGGTTGCTTGGCTTGTGCATATCAATAAAATCGATCACCACAATACCGCCCATATCGCGCAGGCGCAACTGGCGGGCAATTCCTTTCGCTGCCTCTTTATTTACCTGGAAAGCGTTTTCTTCCTGGTTTTCTTTACTTGCCGTACGGTTACCGCTATTTACATCAATAACATGCAGGGCTTCCGTATGTTCAATAACAAGATAAGCCCCGCCTGCAAGGTTCACTGTTTTGCCGAAGGCTGATTTTATTTGTTTATCAACCCCGTAATGCTCAAAAATGGGCAAGCTGTTTTTGTGCAAGCGTACAATACCGTCCATTTCGGGCGAAATTTCATGAATATACGAACGCACTTCTTCGTACATCGCATTATCATTCACATAAATATGCTGAAAATCAGGGCTTAAAATATCCCGTAAAAGAGTAGAAGTACGGTCAATTTCGCCGAGTACTTTTTTTGCAGGTTCAATTGACGGCAAACGTGTTATAAATGATTCCCACTTGGATATTAAGTCGAGCAGGTCCTTTTGTAACTCGGCAACACCTTTGCCTTCTGATACTGTACGGATAATTACCCCAAAATGCTTTGGCTTAATACTTTCTACAATCTTGCGCAAGCGGTTACGCTCGGTATTGCTCTTTATCTTTTTTGAAATAGAGGTCACTTCCGAAAAAGGCACTAATACTACATACCGGCCGGCGATAGATACATCTGAACTTAAGCGCGGGCCTTTTGTTGAAATAGGCTCCTTTGCTATCTGTACAGGGATAAGCTGGTTTTTGGATAATAACTCTGATATTTTACCACCCTTGTTAATATCCTGATCAGGCTTAAAGTTATCTAAAAGCTTTGACTGGTACCCGCCACTACGCACTTGCTTGGTCAGTTTAAGCAGGCTTTGCACCTGCGGGCCAAGATCCAGGTAATGCAAAAAAGCATCCTTCTCATAGCCTACATCCACAAAAGCCGCATTTAACCCCGGCATGATCTTTTTTATCCTGCCCAGGTAAATATCACCAACCGTATAATTGTTGCTGATTTGCTCTTTGTGAAGCTCTACAAGTTGTTTATCCTGTAATAATGCAATAGTAGTCCCGCTTGGGGATGAATCGATAATTAATTCCTTTATCAACTGCTACTCCATTTCTTAAAACGGTTTAATAACCGCATGTTAATATTGGGTAAAAAACAATGTTAGTCTTAAGTCGAAAGTCCGGTGTCGAAAGTCTTAGCCAGGAAAAATAGTGGTATTTCTAACTTAAGACTATCGACTTGAGGCTTACTTCTTCTTATGTCTGTTCTTCCGTAAACGCTTTTTGCGTTTATGAGTAGCCATTTTGTGTCTTTTACGTTTTTTACCGCTCGGCATAATACTGTTTATTTAATTGTTTCTAATTCTTTAATTCCTTTATGTACCCGTCAATTTGCTTATCAAAAGCAGTATCAGGTACCATTCCCCTGCATTTTTGATAGGCGTCAACCGCTTCCTTTTTCATCCCCAGTTGCTTATAACTTTCGGCGAGGTAGAAGTATGCATCGGCGTTGGGCTTTTGCGCTATCACCGTTTTAAACCTTTGCACCGCTTTTTCATACTGGTGCGAATTTATTGCAAACTTGCCTAAGTTTAAGTTGGCGTTAATATTTTCAGGCTCCTGCTTCACCACATCAAGCAATAACATAATACCCTGCATCGGCGACCCTCCACCGGGATCGGTAATACCCAAACTGGTTTGGTTTACATAAGCAACGCCAAGACCCGTTTTTGCATCAAGGCTTTGCGGCTTTAGTTTTGTGGCATTTTTAAAACATTCAATTGCATTGCTTACAAATGCCGGCTGCGCCAGTGTATCCTGTACCGAAGTGAATGCATCGTTAAAATGGCTTCCGGCTATAAACCAGGCATCAAATGTATTTTCTTCCCGGGCAATTGCCTGATAATAAAATGCAGCGGGCGCCGGCTGGTTAACGTCATCCCATTGTTTGGCGAGTTTTTTTTGCAAGCCGAGTTTAGCGGCATCATCCGGGGCGTTTTTTAATTGGCCTTCCGTACCGTTGATCTGCGCAGACAATGCCGGGCCAATTGCAATCTTAGCCGCCGAAGATATCATCTCAACTGTAACGTTGATGGCAGGCTGTTTTTGTTTTGTAACCGCCGTGGCATGCCCCTGCGTTTCATTAGGCTTTATGAGCCCTTTTACCGGCTGTAAAAACAAATAGCCCATAATAGCGCCAACTATTACAACAACAACTATTTGTTTTTTGTACATTCCTGTAAATTATTTGCTTACTTTGTTTCCGGTCCTAACCTTATCAACAAAAGTTTTGGCTGGTTTAAAACTTGGTACAAAGTGCTCGGGGATAATAATGGCAGTATTCTTTGAAATGTTACGCGCAGTTTTTTTAGCCCTCTTTTTTACAATAAAACTTCCGAAACCCCGTACGTAAACGTTTTCGCCTCCAACCATGGAGTTTTTAATAACTTTAAAAAACGCCTCAACAGTTTCCTGAACGTCAACTTTCTCAATGCCTGTTTTGGATGAGATTTCAGTGATAATTTCTGCCTTAGTCATATCTGATTTTCTTTTATTTAATGTATAATTACTTAACTGTTTTGGGGTTGCAAAAGTATCTCTTTATTCCTAAAGATTAAAATAATTAACGTACTTTTTTTACGATTTGCCAAAAATCGACATAAAACACTAAAATTTAACCATAAAACCAGCATATTCATCGTTACTTTTGCGAAGGATGAACTTCAATAACGAGTTGTTGCAGTGGTATAAAACAAACAAACGCGAACTGCCCTGGCGAGGGGTTTCTGATGCTTACGTGATATGGCTTTCCGAAATTATTTTGCAGCAAACGCGTGTTGAACAAGGGCTCCCGTACTTTTGCCGGTTTCTTGAAAAATACCCGGATGTTAGCAGTTTCGCTGCTGCAGATGAACACGAAATACTAAAATTGTGGCAGGGGCTCGGCTATTATTCCCGTGGGCGCAACATGCTTAAAACTGCCCGTATGGTGCAGGAACTCTATGATGGCAAATTCCCCGAAACTTATAAAGAACTAATAAAACTAAAAGGCATAGGCCAATATACAGCCGCCGCTATAGCATCTTTTTCGGCAAACGAAGCCCGGGCGGTAGTTGATGGGAATGTTTACAGGCTGATAGCCCGTTATTTTGGCATTTACGAACCGGTAAACAGTACACAAGGGCAAAAAACGTTTCAGTTTATGGCCGATGAACTGCTTGACAGGCAACAGCCCGGCCTGCACAAC
>DATCES010000536.1:0-3806 GCA_036509935.1 Mucilaginibacter sp. | reverse complement strand
TGTTCTTTTCCTGGGCGGGTGCGGTTAAGGTGAATAATAGTAGCAGTGGCAGTAGCAGTTTTTTCATGAAGGTTCGAATATTGGTATAAATCAAATATAGGGTTGATTTATGAAATTGGAAATTACATTTCGAAGTCATTGGCCGTAGCCAGTACTTGGATCGCCTTAGACAAAAAAAAACGCCACCGTTCCCGGAAGCGCTTTGCAATATTATTTCTTTTTGCGGTAAAATTAACCGGATTGCGGTAAAATAGTTAACTACCCGCCTAATCAACGTAATCAACCAATTAATTAGCCTTGCCAAATTCACCATTAGCATTAATGGTTATTTCATCGCTTAACATGGTTGTGCCTGCCTGGCTGGCAAAGTTAAAGTCGCTTCTTTTAATTACCCCGGTAAGTTTAAACCCTGCATCGTCCTTTTTTGTCATTGGGTTGGCTATGGTACCACGGTACCAAAGGTCCATTGTTACCGGTTTGGTAACACCGTGCAATGTTAGGTTACCACTTAATTTATAATGATTTGCCGAAACCGCAGTTATGCCTGTGCTGGTAAATGTCATCGTTGGGAAATTGGCAACATCAAAATAATTACCAGACCGTAAGTCCTTATCACGATAGTCAACATCTGTATTTACGGAAGTTGTATTTACCGTTAAATAAAATCTGGCATCGCTGAAATCGGGCTTAGCGGCCGTGATGGTGCAGGAAAAATCTGTAAAAATACCGTCAACATCCGAAACCATTAAATGGGTGACAGTAAATCCAAGCTTTGAATGCATCGGGTCGTTCTTCCACGTTGTTTGGGCAAATGAAGCAGTGCTTAATAATACTACGGCTAATACAATGATTGTTTTTTTCATAATTGTTTTTGATCTGGATAATTTGATTTTAAAATTTATTTGCCGCAAACTTAATATTTCCAGTGATGGTTTTAACAATAAATGTTTAAACATTTATTGTTTGACAATCCAATGATTTTGACCCGGTATAAATCCTTTCGCCTCCCTAAGGGGTCCATGGACAAGGGATGTGCCTTAAAAAAATACAGCCGATATATTTAACTGTCCGGTGACTTAAGTAAAGGGTACCGGGCCTATATTTGAAAAAAACAAATTCAAAATGAAATTCAGGGAACCTGGAAAAACAGGTGAGCAACTATCGCCATAATATAGTTTGTCAAAAACAATACCGTCAAAACACCCTAACAATATTATAAAAATACTTCTATTAATTGTTGTATAACAACATTTTAACTCGTAGATTTGAATCATTAAATTTATGAAATCATTTGAAATAATAGTTAACGACGAAAAATTCATAATTGCGCATAACAGTTCCGATGCGCATTCTTTTATTGTATTTAATCATGCAACCTGCCATGTTATCAAAAAGGGCAATACAGGCGTTTGGGAAACCGTTGAACACAGGTTTGGAGAAGTATCTGTTCCTGTAAGTGAAATTGGCGCCGCCATTGATCAGCATTCTGCGCAGGTGACGAAAAAGCAACAGGCGCTATAAGATTGATATTTACCCTGAATACTTTTCCGTAGCGTTGCCCATTATTTCAAAATGCAACTAAAATTTCATGCAAAGCACAATAATTAACGTATCCCAACCAACCGTAACACACAGGATCCGTTCTATAATTGGCGGCTCCCTCGGCAACCTGGTTGAATGGTACGACTGGTATGTTTATACAGCTTTCTCACTATATTTTTCGGCCGCGTTTTTTCCACAAGAAAACCAAACAGTACAACTTTTAAACACGGCGGGTATTTTCGCGATAGGTTTTTTAATGCGGCCAATCGGCGGCTGGGTAATGGGCGCTTTCGCGGATAGGCGCGGCCGTAAAACGGCACTTACCTTATCAGTATTACTAATGAGTGCAGGTTCGCTCATCATTGCCCTGGTCCCCGGTTACAAGCAGATTGGTGTAGCAGCGCCCATATTATTGGTTGTGGCCCGTATTATATAGGGATTAAGCGTTGGCGGCGAGTACGGCACAAGCGCCACATACCTTAGCGAAATGGCCGCAAAAAAGCAGCGGGGCTTTTATTCCAGTTTCCAGTACGTAACGCTGATTATGGGGCAGTTGATTGTGTTGGGCGTACTGGTTTTATTACAACGTTTTTTTTTAACCGACCGGCAATTGCATCTATGGGGATGGCGCATCCCGTTTGGCATTGGCGCTGCGCTGGCAATAACGGTGATGTATTTAAGGCGCAGTTTACATGAATCGGTATCGTTAGAAGATAATGATAATAAAGAAGCGGCTGCCCGCGGTACGTTAAAGGCTTTATTACAGCACCCAAAGGCGGTTTTTACTGTTATTGGTTTAACTATGGGCGGTACGGTTGCTTTTTATACTTTTGCTATTTACATGCAAAAAGTTTTGGTGAATACATCGGGCTTTTCTAAAAACAGCGCGACACTTATTTCCACACTTACCCTGATTATTGTAATGCTTATTCAACCGCTGTTTGGTTTATTATCCGATAAAATAGGCCGTAAACCTTTATTAATTGGTTTTGGCGTGCTGGGTACTTTAACCACAGTGCCAATTATGACCGCCCTTAGCGCCACAAAAGACGTTTGGACCGCTTTTGCCCTGATTATGTGTGCATTGATTATAGTTAACGGCTACACTTCAATAAATGCCGTAGTTAAGGCAGAGCTTTTCCCAGCAAATGTCCGCGCCCTGGGCGTGGGTTTTCCTTATGCCATAGCAGTATCCGTGTTTGGCGGGACTGCGGAATATATTGCCCTTGATTTTAAAAATAACAACCACCAGGAGTGGTTTTACTGGTATGTTACCATTTGCATTGCTTTATCGCTTGTGCTGTATATTACGATGAATGACACGCGGAAATACTCGAAAATTGAATAGGCCCCTATTAATCCCCACTCCACAAGAGCGCTTCAAAACAGAAGATGATGCTTGAATAAACTTCAGGAACTTTATTTTTTATTTTACGGACGGGCTTCAAACTTAGGGGCGACCCAATTTTTTACCCTTAGCGCATTCTTCACCAAAAACCTTATTTTTGGCAATACATTTATGATCGATTTAAAAACGCTACACCAGCAGGCAGTTGACCTGTTACAGCAATTAATAGCCATCCCATCGTTTAGCCGGGAGGAAGGCCTGACGGCAAACCTGATCGAACGTTTTTTGCAGGGTATGGGTGTTGAAACGCATCGGAAAATCAACAACATCTGGGCATGGAACAACCATTTTGACGCATCAAAACCTACCATCCTGCTTAATTCACATCACGATACGGTAAAACCAAATTCGGGTTATACCCGTAACCCATTTGATGCAAAAATTGAAGACGGCAAACTTTACGGTTTGGGCAGTAATGATGCCGGGGGATGCCTGGTGTCCCTAATAGCCGTTTTTCTTTATTTTAATGACAGGGCAAACCTGAAATATAATTTTTGCCTTGCAACCACTGCCGAAGAAGAAATTTCGGGTGTAAATGGCCTTGAACTTATTATCCCGGAGCTTGGCAAACTGGATTTTGCCATTGTTGGCGAACCTACGGGAATGCAGCTTGCTATATGTGAGCGGGGTTTAATGGTACTTGATTGCGTTGCCCATGGCAAAGCCGGCCATGCGGCGCGTGGGGAAGGGGAAAACGCTATTTATAAAGCATTGCCGGATATTGAGTGGTTCCGCACGTTCAGTTTCCCGAAGGAATCGGAAATGTTCGGGCCGGTAAAAATGTCGGTTACTGTTATTAATGCGGGTTCGCAGCACAATGTTATTCCTGCCACCTGCAACTTCACTGTTGATGTGC
>DATCES010000535.1:0-4434 GCA_036509935.1 Mucilaginibacter sp. | reverse complement strand
TTTACCTTAAAGTAATTTGGCAACCGCCATTAAATAACAAATATGGCCACCATCACAATATGAATAACAATACTTGCAACAAAAAGCCCAAGCAGCACACGCGTACCTGCGCCCCCCATTCCCGAAATGATATTGCCGAAGAACAGGGATAAAGTAACAATCAGCACAATAACCGGGGCATTATAAAAATACATCAAAATAGCAGGCACAGGCAAAAAAAACACACCCTGAAAAATCATCGAAACCAGGAACCATAATGTTTTGCTTTCTGCCTGCCTGTCGGCAAAAGCAATAAATTTGTTATAAAGCGTAGTTTTGTGTGTTTGGGTTGCTGATTGAGCGACCCAATTTGCAGGGGAATTTATTGCTGTGGCCATTTTGATTTATTTTACTGATACAAAAATGGTTCGTATTTAATTTGCCGGGCATGACCATCATCAGGAAAAAATATGATTTAGGTCACTTTTAATTTCTTATGGCCTCATCTTGTTTAGTCCATTTAGCAATATTTTATAGCTCTTTAGTCCCTTGGGGCGCTTTTGGGTTTGGAGGATTTGTCCCATGCAGCGATTTAACGTAGTTTGCAACATCCGATATTTGTTTTGCTGAAAGCAGCGTTCCCCAGGTTGGCATAGCTTTAGCCGGAACCCCGTTTTTTATAGTTTTAAATATATCGCCTATCGTATTCCCATGCAGCCAGTAATCATCTGTCAGGTTCGGGCCAACCAAACCCTGGCCCTGCGGGCCGTGGCATGCCAGGCAATTCGCCATAAAAACTGTCTTTCCATCGGCAAGTACTGCCGGGTCTGATGTTAATTTCACGGTGTTGGCATCCAAATTATCAACGGACTTACTTACAACCCCGGTTTTAGCAATATTCCCTTGCATAGCTTTTGTTTGGTTTTTATCACCCTGTAGCTGCTTTGACCCAAACACATTGTGGATCAGCAAGTAAATTCCGGCAAAAGATAAGGCAGCATAAAAGAGGTATGAAGGCCTGAAAAAGCGGATGCTGTTAGATGCTTCACCAGTTGACTTTTTCTTTTCTTTCACGGGCCCTGTCTCCTTTATTATTTGTATTTCGGTATAACCTTCAGATTTTAAAATGGCCCTGGTTAATACTTTAATAGTTTTTAATACAACAAGCATCGCGATGACGAACAGCAAAAGCATAGTTACAACAACACTATAACCTATATAATTCTGAACATCTGCCGGGATAAGGCTGTCATTAGATGCGGTTGCCCGCTGAAAAACAATACTTAAGGCCAGTAATAATGTTAATCGTAAATATTTCATAGTTGTAAATCGTTATTAAATGAACTCCATTATTGTGCTTCTGTTTTACACAATTTTCTTTTTTTTCCAAAGTTGCCGTATTCCCTCAATATAAAGTATGATGAGTAATTGCTAAAAAAGTGACCTGCGTCAGTTTTTTTCGCTGTACGGAACGTAAATTTGGAATTTGAACTTGCAGCGTTTGCAATTTTCAAGCATTTTTAAACATAAACATGAGCCATAAATTTCATATCCCTGTGCTAGGATTAGGTTATTCTATTGATACACCGCTTAAAGTTGCCCGTTACGGCATATCATCTGTTATTTCGATAGTTGACGATGACCTGATTGAAAGGATGAGGGAATACCATACCGAGAACAAAGAAGAATTTACACCCATTGCCAAATCAGCGCCGGACAGCCGCGAAAAACGGATCAAAGCTTATTTGAATATGGTAAAGAGATTGGTTGATCAGCAATTTGAAAAATTGAAAAATGAGCCATTTGAACCAGGGAGCGATATTTGCCGTTATTTTGAGTTATTGCCCGAATCATCCCAATTAAAACAGGGTTATGAACTGATGATGGAACTTTCTGATAAAGAGGAGCAGCATATTTTCCAGAATATCCTCCGCTCACAGATGACAAAAGGGGCGATTGACGTGAACATCATGTCAAAGTTAGATAAAATGAACTTTAATGCTGATGATGAATATACCGGGGATGAAAACACTGATGCCCTTGTTGCTTTGCGGGCATTTGCCAAAAGTGACCTGGAATCCTCGGTTATTCTATCAGCTGGGATGAACCCCAGGTTGTATAGCTATGTTGAAAATTTCAGTGATTTCCTTCCTGATGAAACAGGCCGCTTGCGAAAAAAGATCATTTTAAAGGTGAGCGATTTCAGGTCGGCTTTTATACAGGCAAAATTTCTTGCCAAAAAGGGGGTATGGGTTTCCGAATTCCGGGTAGAATCGGGCCTTAATTGCGGTGGCCATGCTTTTGCAACACAAGGCTACCTACTTGGGCCTATACTGGAAGAGTTTAAACAAAAACGAGCGGAAATGATTAATGAATTATTTGATCTTTACCGGATGGCTTTAATAAACAAAGGTTTAAACGGCACATCTGCTCCCGCGCAACGTTTAAGTGTACAGGGCGGGATCGGTACCAGTTACGAGAACGATTTCCTGCTTGAATATTACGAGCTTGATGCTACCGGCTGGGGAAGCCCATTTTTGCTGGTACCCGAAGTGACCAACGTTGATGAGGCAACCTTAAAGCTGTTAACGAATGCCGGGGAAGAAGACTTTTACCTGAGCGGATCGTCCCCATTAGGTATATTGTTCAATAGTTTCAAGAACAGTACTATGGAAAAACAAAGGTTGCAGCGTTTAGAAAAAGGCCGGCCTGGCAGTCCCTGTATTAAAAAATACCTGGTAAGTAACACCGAATTTACTGAACACCCAATCTGCACGGCTTCAAGGGAATACCAGAATTTAAAAATAAAACAATTGCAATCCTTGCAATTGCCCGAAGATGATTACAGGCAGCAGTTTGACACGGTAACCGAAAAAATATGCCTTTGTGAAGGCTTATGCTCATCAGTTTATATTAAAAACAATATCAGCAAGCCAAAAGAAAATAAAGCGGTGGCTATTTGTCCGGGGCCTAACCTGGCTTACTTTTCAGGAATATATACGCTTGAAGAAATGGTTAAGCATATTTACGGAAAGCTCGACCTGCTTGATAAAATTAAGAGGCCCCATGTATTTATTAAAGAGCTTAATCTTTATATCGACTACCTGCAGGAAGACCTGAAGGCACATTTGAAAGACCTGAATGACAAAAAAATAAAACAATTCACCAGCTTTAAAATGCAGCTGCAGGAGGGGATAAATTATTACAAACAGCTTTTTAGCGAATTGCCGGATCAGACATCGTATATGCTACAAGCGTGGTTTGATGAATTAACTATTTCGGAAAATAAACTGAATGGAACGCTGATATAATAACCGCTTCAGGAGATGAGGTTTTTGAAAATAAGCACCATACGCATACTTCAATATTGACAATTGTTCATTCGTCTTCTTCGCCGACGCCAACATTAGATAAGCTACTTTCAGATTTTCAACTTGTTGATTAATCTATAATTACTAAAATCCCGGCACTGATGTCACTGGGTATGGGTACGCCAGCAATGGTAAATAGGTATGGTCTGCTATTTTTTTTGTGATACTGGATTTAAAGAAGAAATCGGATAAATCACCTTTGCGGTGGACCAATACCAATATATCAAACTTTATATTTTCCATCATCCAGTGCAGTCCGTTTTGTACACTTTCATTTGGGATGTTGCGATAATAAACCTTGCTGTAATTTATTTTTTGCATTATTTCCTTCTTAAACGCGTTTATGGCATTTTCGTGCTCTTTGGTTAAAGGCGCGTGGTGGTTTACGTTGGCAACAAGTATTTCGGCGGAAAAGTGTTTAGCGAGTGATGCCATGGATCTGATATACTCTATATCGTTGTGAACAATGTCTGTAGCAAAGGCAAATTTTTCAATATTTTTTATTCCACAGCCTTCCGGAATTATTAACAGGGGGGTTGATGCCGCATCAATAACCTGGCTACAATTATTCCCCATCAAAAAAACTGACATGTCATCAGCTCCATGTGTGGCTAATATCATAAGCACAATGTCCCTGTTTTCTTCAAGGCCGGCAATATTATTTGCAACGGCCCCCTCTTCGCACTGATAACTGATGGCAGGCAAATAAGCGCCGGGTAAGCTTTTTTCTTCTAACTCACCCTCCAATTTCCCGCGAAGGGCAATTAACCTTTTTTTTGTACTTTTTTGTACTTCGTCATAATCTTCAGGGGGCCACGCGCTTTGCTTACCATTGGATTTTTCGGCCGGTACCATAAACGCATTAAACAATAAAATATCAGCTTTAATTTTTTTCGCAAGTTGAAGTGCATACATAGCAGCATGTTCACTTCGTTTAGAAAAATCGGTAAGTACTGCTATCGTTTTCATTTTAGTATCAGCTATGATTGTAATTGCCTATCCCCTAACCGGGAAAACCAGTAAAGGGATTGATATATGGGCCGCCATTTTTTGAGTGTAGCTCCCTTTTATCAGGTTGTCGAAA
>DATCES010000534.1:0-2299 GCA_036509935.1 Mucilaginibacter sp. | reverse complement strand
CTAAAATCATAAATATCACCCACCAGCAAATAGCTGATGAACTGCATACCCACCGCGAGGCTGTCAGCAGGTTATTACGCACCATGGAACAAAAAAACATTGTCAGGCTGGGGCGAAATACAATCGAGGTATTGTAGGGCTTATGTAACAAATGTTCCCTGATTTTTAATTGGTAATTGATTACTTTAGTATCTGAAAATATTTTAAATTTTATGAAAAAAAACATGGGTGCCGCCGACCGCATTTTCAGGATACTGATTGCGGTTATTATCATTGCCATATATTTTGCCACTAACCTTATTAGCGGCATATTGGCAATTATTTTGCTGATACTTTCGGCGGTTTTTATAGCAACAGGCTTTATAAGTTTTTGCCCGCTATACCTTCCGTTTGGCATCAATACCGAACGCCAAAAGAAAAGCAGTTAAGCGCTTTTAAAAAAATTGCCTGTTATCCAACAAATGTTCCCAAAACGCAATTTTGATATGCTCACTTTTGGTCATTAAATAGTATCAAAATGAACAGAATATCAGAATTACTGCGGTTACCTGAAACCGTTATTGTTGATGTGCGCGGTCCCGAAGAGTTTAAAACCGGCCATGTCGCTAAAAGCATCAATATCCCATTAAACGAACTGAATAACCGCATTGATGAATTTAAGCACATGCAAAATATTATAGTTTGTTGTGCATCGGGTGTTAGGAGCCAAATAGCGGGCAGGGTTTTAAAACAAAATAATATTGAGTGCATTGATGGGGGATCATGGTTAGATATAAACAGATATTCAAATAATTAGCAGATGGGCATTATAGGGGAAATAAAGAAATTTTTAGGAGTAGGGGCAGGCGTTAATCTGGGTGAAATAATTGCCGGCGGCGCTAAAATTATTGATGTACGGACACCCGGCGAATTTGCCGGGGGGCATGTAAGCGGATCAGTAAATATCCCATTGAATATGTTAACTGGCAAGCTGGGCAAATTAAAAAAAGATCAGGCTATCATCACCTGTTGTGCCTCCGGTATGCGGAGCAGGTCGGCCAAAGCTATCCTGCAATCAAATGGGTTTACGCAGGTTTACAATGGCGGGGGTTGGCATAATCTTACCAAATACGAAAAGTGAATACTTTAAAACAAAGGATATTTACCAATTGGCATTTTTCGCGCTTTTTGCGATTAGGCATGGGGCTGTGGATGTTGGTTTGGGCGGCACAAACCAAAGATTGGTCTATCGGGCTATTTAGCGGATTGTTCCTCTTTATGGCCATATCGAATACCGGCTGCTGCGGTGCGCAGGGATGTGCCTTACCCGGCTCCGATAGTTTAAATGAAATTAACAAGGACTAAATAAAAAACGATGAGTGTAGAACATTTATATGAGGTTGAGGTAAACTGGATAAGCGGCAGGCTTGGTTTACTCAGCTCGGCTGAACTTACTGATGAGGTTAGTGTTGCAACACCCCCTCAATTTCCCAACGGGGTTGAAAAAATATGGTCCCCCGAACATTTATTTACTGCGGCGGTAAATAGTTGCCTGATGACTACCTTCCTGGCAATAGCAGATAATTCAAAACTTGAATTTGAACATTTTACATCAAAAGCATTAGGCAAACTGGAAATGGTGGAAGGAAAATATACAATGACCGAAATAACCCTGATACCTGTGCTTACAATTAATAACGAAGAGTTGAGCGAGAAAGCTATGAGGCTCCTTCAAAAAGCTGAAGCGGCATGCCTGATATCAAATTCGATCAAATCCAAAATTATTTTTAAACCCGGAATAGTAGTTAAAGCTATTGAAACAGTGGCTGGATTTTAGGACAATACTGCTTTTTTAGAAGATAATTAAAGGATGATAAGATTGGATACCCGGATTTTATCATCCCTTTTTCATCCTGTAATACTTATAAATTTTTACTGCCGACATTAATATCATCGATATAAGAATTATCCCGGCAACGCCAAATATCCAACCGATGCTATTCTTAAGCACCGCAAGGAAAACTATTGCAAACAAAAATATAGTGGCCGCCTCGTTCCAGATACGCAATTGGGTTGATGTCCAGGTGTAAATGCCTTTTGCCATTTGCTTCATTTTATGCTGGCATATAAAATGATATGCGATAAGGCCCGCTACAAAAGCGAGTTTAATATGCATCCAGGGTTGCTGCAACCACCCGGGAACAAGAATGAGCATGGTTATGCCTGCAGCCAGTACCAACCACATGGATGGCACCGTAATAATGTACCACAACTTACGCTCCATGATCTCAAATTGGTCCGATAATACCTTATGGTCGGG
>DATCES010000533.1:0-3554 GCA_036509935.1 Mucilaginibacter sp. | reverse complement strand
AAATAAAAAAAAACAAAATGGAAGATTTTGCATTAATATTTCGTCAGCCTGACACCGATGACAGCAACATGCCACCGATTCAGCAGCAAGCCATTTTTAAAAGATGGGACGATTGGTTTGCGGGCATAGCAGCGGAAGGGAAATTAAATAATATGGGCATTCGCCTTTCATTGCCAGGCAAGGTGCTTAAGGCAGGCGGTGTTATTACTGATGGGCCATTTGTTGAAATCAGGGAGCGGTTAAATGGTTTTATTATTGTTAAAGCCGATGATTTGGAGGACGCTATAACATTGGCACATGGCTGCCCAATATTGGATATAGATGGCACTGTAGAAATCAGGCCTTTTTTTATGAACGAACAACGTAAAAACCACTTGCTCAGTTAAGAAGGTGATTTGATACTTAAGATGGAACAGGAAAAAGAAACTCTAAAAGCTTTATTCCAAAAGGAGTTTTCTAAAATGGTTGCTGTTATTAGTAAGCTTTTTGGACTACAGTATATTGAAATCGCCGAAGACATTGTAAGCGAAACATTTTTACTGGCAATGGAGACCTGGGAAGTTAAAGGTATTCCGGCAAATCCAACTGCATGGCTTTATATGGTTGCCAAGCAAAAAACTTTATACCACTTTAAAAGAAACAAGATTTTTGACAATAAGATCATACCCGCATTAACGTCAGAAAAGGAAGATGATCATGAAATTGCTGAGTTAGATTTTTCCCCTCAGAATATCAAAGATAGCCAGTTACAAATGCTGTTCGCTATTTGTAATCCTGCAATAGCCAGTGAAGCCCAGATCGGACTGGCCCTGCGAATCCTGTGCGGTTTTGGCATAGATGAAATTTCCGAAGCCTTTTTATCAAACAAACAAACCATAAACAAAAGACTATTCAGGGCTAAGGAAAAATTACGTTCTGAAAAAGTGAAAATGGAACTGCCGTCGGAAAATGAAATAGAAAACCGTCTTGGCAATGTATTGCATATTATCTACTTATTGTTTAACGAGGGCTATTATTCCAAAACACAAAATCAAATTTTACAGAAAACCCTTTGTTCAGATGCCATGCGCCTGTGCGTCCTGCTTACTGAATATGAAAAGACCAATCGCCCCAAAACAAATGCTTTACTGGCGCTGATGTGTTTTCATACTTCCCGGTTTAAGGCCAGGCAAGCTAACAGCGATTCTTTTCTTTTGTATGAAGATCAAAACAAAGAATTGTGGGACGAAAGGCTGATAAATCAAGGTTGTTATTTTTTAAATATTTCAGCGCAAGGGGCCGAAGTGAGCTCTTATCATTTGGAAGCGAGAATTGCTTCCCTGCATTGTATGAAAGAAGACACCCCAGGTAAATGGCTGCACATTTTAACTTTGTACGACCAGCTTTTGGTTATTAATTATTCCCCGGGAGTTGCTCTTAACAGAACTTATGCCCTATACAAGGTTCATGGCCGGGAAGTAGCTTTGGCTGAGGCCGAAAAACTAAAGTTAGAGAACAACCATTTTTACTTTATACTTCTTGGTGAACTGTACAAAACCACTGACAGCGACAAAGCTATATCCAATTTAAAAAAGGCTTATTTGCTTTCTCAAACCCAAACTGAAAAGCAAATCCTACAGGCTAAAATGGCCCCCCTTCAGTAAAAAACAAATACTTTATCGTTTTTGTCCTATTTCAACTTTCTCAGTTCTTATTGAGTATAAACAAATCGTCACCTACTTTAAAAACAGAGAAAAATGAAAAATGCAATTAAACCCATTGACACTCCGCTTAGAGGTTTACTGAAAGTGAGCGGGATCAATAGTACTGCAAAACAGCTTTCTACAACGAACGATAATTTACCTGTGAACCGAAAACGAAATATTTTCACATGGCTTTCGAAAATTAAAAAGTCTCGCGGGCTAAATATAGCGTCTATGTTGGCAATGGCTGGCTTAACGGCTTTTCAATCTTGTCCACCCACAACTGTCCACCTTGAAGCCGATTTTAAAGCAAGTCCCGCCCGTGTCTATGAAGCTTTCATGGACGAAAAACAGTTCAGCGCGAGTACCGGTAAGGATGCTGAGTTTAAAAATGAAGAGGGTGCTGCTTTTAAAAGATTTAATGGGGCTGTAACCGGAAGAAACATCGAGCTTATACCCAATAATCGCATCGTCCTGGCATGGCACTCAAAAGCCTGGCCGGCAAGCACTTATTCGATTGTCAGGCTGGAATTCACCGCTACGGCTTCTGGAACCAACGTCATCCTGGATCAAACCGGGATCCCGCCGGAGTTTACCCAATTACAAAAAGAGAATTGGCCGTTACGGGTTTTTGATCCACTTGCTAATTATCTTAAATAAAGTAACCGTAACGGTTTCTATACACCTGTTAAACAAAATATTACAAACTTTTAAGAAAATAAAAAAATGAATAGCACAGTCGAAATTCAAATTGAAAAAAAACAAGGCTATGCGCCGATAAACGGCCTTAATATGTATTATAAAATCCAAGGTTCCGGAAAACCATTGGTGTATATACCACCTGTTTTTGGCTATTCCGGGGTAACAGAATTCCCGACCCTAATAGAGAAATATCAATTGATCACCATGGATCTACAGGGTAATGGACGTACAGCAGATATTGAAAGGCCCTTGAGCTTTGAGCAACAGGCAACAGATATTGTCGCCCTGCTACATTATCTTGAGATCAAAAAGGCGGACTTTTTAGGGGAATGCGTCGGAGGAATTACAACGATGATAATCGCAATCCGATATCCGGAGCTGGTTGGCCGTATTGCTACTTACGGAACTGTCTTTAGCCCGTTCAGGGAGGCTTATAAGCCGGAAATGCTCGGAATCCGACTCGGTGGGGCGCCAGATGCACCGGGGATACAATTTCAAAGAGAAAACTATAAAAAGGTTGCCCCCGACCCAGAATACTGGTCGACTATTTGGTCTAAGACTTTAAGTCTCTCGTTTACTGGATTCACTAATGAGGAGCTGACTTCCCTAAAGGCCCCGGTGCTTATTGCGGTTGGGGATCATGACTTTGTTCGTTTGGAACACATGGTGCAAACCTTTCAGCTTATTCCAAATGCCGAACTGGCCGTAATACCTGATGCAGGGCATTTTGTGCTGAACGCGGAGCAGTACAAGGCTATGCCGCCAATTGAAGCCTTTTTGGACAAGTCTTTAACCGAATTACCTTTTGCAACTACAGAAAGTGGCTATCACCCGGAGGAAACGCGGTAAATAAGTTCCCATGTTTATATTTAATTATTGACACATTTTTCTTTCAAGAAGACAATTTTATGAGAAAGATTATTGAATATACCTTGGTCTCGGTAGACGGCGTTTTCGCCGGCACCGACATCTCGGAATTTATGGGTTATCGCGACGATGCTTATATTAGAGACGGGTTAGGCCTTTTGATGGCCTGCGATGCAATGTTGATGGGAAGGCGCACTTACGAGACCTTTGCAAAAATTTGGCCCGGACGGGTCCACCCATGGGCCGACAGGCTTAATGGTATAAAAAAGTACGTTTTCTCGTCGAAGCTGGAAACGGCTGAAT
>DATCES010000532.1:0-6178 GCA_036509935.1 Mucilaginibacter sp. | reverse complement strand
AACTAAACCACATTGATATATAATTGCTAAAAACCGATACAATTTAGGTTAATTTGCTATAAGTTTGTCATCCTTTTTGCAGATTTACTTTCTATGGCTATAGTTTACACACAGCAGGTCGATAACGATACAGAATTTGCTATTTGGAAAATTGAAGAAGAGGCTGACGAGTTGTACAGCCAGTTGCGGTTAGATGAGCACGAAAAAGCTTTTTATGAACAGCTTAAGATAGGCAAACGTAACCTGCACTGGCTTGGTACACGCGTTTTATTGCGTAAATTGCTGCGTACCGATGAATATATTGATTTTAAAGTTGACCCGCATGGCAAACCCTACCTCGTAAACCTTCCATACCACATATCGCTAAGCCACTCTTTTGATTATGCGGCGGTAATGATCGGTAAGCGGCCTGTAGGTATTGATATTGAGCAGGTAAAAGAAAAAGTTGAACGCATAGCACATAAGTTTATGAGAAAAGAGGAGCTGGATTTTATTAACGGGAGCGACAAAATAAACCAATTATATGTGTGCTGGTGCGCTAAAGAAGCCGTTTATAAATGCTACGGGCAAAAAGAAGTATCGTTTGCCGATAATATTTTATTGCAACCTTTTAACTTTGAGGGGCATGGTTATGTCAATGCCCGCCTGCAAAAAGGCGGAATAAACCTTAGTTATGATGTAGGCTACCTGCAATACCAGGATTATATGATCGGATACGTGAAAGGCTGAAAAATGAAAAACAAACAGGTGATTTTTAAAGATTGGGGACTGATTGATTATAAAGAGGCCTGGGATAAACAGGAGGCCCTGTTTGCTGATACTGTTAATTTAAAAATTGAAATACGTAACCGGCATGCCGTAACCGAAGGGGATGAATTTGAAGAAAATACACCTACGCCCAATTATCTTATATTTTGTGAACACCCGCATGTATATACGTTGGGAAAAGGCGGCAGGCCCGAACATTTATTGTTGGATGAAAAGGGTTTAAAAGAAAAAAATGCTGTTTATTACCTTATCAACCGCGGGGGTGATATAACTTACCATGGGCCGGGGCAAATAGTATCGTACCCGATACTTGACCTTGACAATTTTTTTACAGATATACACCTCTACTTGCGTACCCTTGAAGAAGCGGTAATACTTACTTTGGCTGATTACGGGCTAAAAGCAGGCCGGTACCCGGGCTATACCGGCGTTTGGTTTGATGCAGATAATGAACAGGCGCGTAAAATATGCGCCCTGGGTGTCCGCTGCAGCCGTTGGGTTACCATGCATGGCCTGGCTTTTAACGTTAATACCGATAATGATTATTTTAAACATATAGTCCCTTGCGGTATTGATGATAAAGCCGTAACCTCGATGCAAAGGGAGTTGGCGCGCGAAGTTGATATAAATGAAGTAAAAAAAATCTTAAAACATCATGTTTCCGTATTGTTTAATATGGAGATAGTATGAAAGCGCTGCACGTTATATTAATTACACTAACGGCATTGTCGGGATGCAATAAAAAACTTGCACCTATAGTTGAAGGTAAATTGAAAAAATAATTTGTTTATTTGCGACAAGTGTCGTAAATTTGAGGACAATTAACATCGATGGTATGGCAAAGCCTAAAAAATATGCACTTATTGAGGATGATCCGATCAACTTAGCCAATGTGGTAAGGGATGGTTTATCTTATAATTATTTCTCTACCCTATCGGACCGCATCCATGTAGGTATGCAGGAATGGGCCGATTACCTTCATATTTCTGAACGCACCATCCAGCGTTATAAAAAAGAGGGGAAAGTATTTGATCCCATATATTCCGAAAAAATCATCCTTGTTGAAATGCTTTATAAGAAAGGCGTTGATGTTTTTGAGATCGAAGATAATTTTTACACCTGGATGGATACCAAAAGCATTGCCCTGGGCGGTGTAAAACCAAAAGACATGCTCGATACCTCTTTTGGCATCACCATGGTTTACGATGAACTTGGCCGTATGGAACATGGCATTTTTGCATGATAGTTTACCGGCTTTGCAAAAAGGAATACGTTAATGACCTTTCCGGCTACGGCGCCGAGATGAACAGCGGCCGCTGGAACGGTAAGGGCACCCCGGCTTTATATACAGCCGGTTCACGCGCACTCGCGGTGCTTGAAATTGCTGTACACGTTCCATTTGGCATCATTCCAACAAACTATTATTTGATAAGCATTGAAGTAAATGAAGGGGGCATAACCAGAATCGAAATCCCCGACCTGCCAAATGACTGGAACAGGAACCCATTCGCCAGATCAACCCAATACATCGGTGATGATTTTTTGAAGGCTAATAAAAATTTAATATTACAGGTGCCATCTGCAACAGTTACCGGAGATTTTAATTATATCATCAACCCAAAACATCCCGATTTTAATAGCCTTAAAATAACCAAGACCGAACCTTTTGAGTTTGATTCGAGGTTGTTTAAGCGTTAACTGATGACTTGTCATTATATATTCTGACTTTTTCTTTCCGACTCCCGACTTTCGGACGCCCTCCAACTACCAGCTCCCGCTTGATCCGCCGCCGCCGAAATCGCCGCCGCCAAAACCACCAAAGCCGCCGCCATCACCGCCGCCATCGCCGCCGCCAGAGAAGCCCCCCCAGCCGCCGCTGCCGCGCCCAAGCAATGCCCCGCCCATGAACCACAATAACGGACTTGCACCGCCCCGGCCGCCAATAACCTGGCCGCCACCGCCGCCACTGCTGCGGAATATGATAATAATGATGATAATTACGATAAAGAAGATTATTCCATAACCGCCGCCGCCGTTGTCTGGCCTGGCCTGCCGCACCTTTTTAACGCCCTTGTATTCGCCCTTCATGTATTTCATCAGGTCGTCAGTGGCCACATCTAACCCACCATAATAGTCGTTTTGCTTAAAGCGCGGGATAATATCATTTTGAATAATCTGCTGGGTAATAACATCAGGTACCCCGCCTTCCGAGCCATAACCTGTCTGGATGGTTACTTTATGGTCGTTTAGCGCTACCAGCACCAATATGCCGTTATTTTTGCCCTTTTGCCCAATGCCCCAGGCGCGGCCAAGTTTCTGGCCATAATCGTTAATATCGTATTCGCCAACAGATTTAATAATCACTACCGCAATTTGCGTGGAAGTGGAATCGTTAAAGGCAACCAGTTTATTTTCAAGCAACTGTATGTTGGCCGGCGACATGGTATTGGTAAAATCGGTAACCAACGCGTTTGACTTTGGCGGCAATTGCTGCGAAAAGGCCATAAAGCCGGTAAGCAGCAGGGTAAATAGTATTGTGAGTTTTTTTAACATGATAAATTGTTTAATTGCCATCCATAAAAGCTATGTCATCCGGCAGCTCGTTGCTGTCGCCCTTTTTATGCGGAAAATATTTTTGCAGGTGCTCACCGGCTATCTCAAGGCCGGTAACAATGCCTTCAACCAGGTTGCCTGCTTTAAAATGCTCCAGCATATCCTCTTTGGTATCGTCCCAAAAATTATCCGGGACTACTTTGTTTATGCCAGCATCGCCAATTATCGCAAACTTACGGTCAACAACGGCCACATAAATCAGCACCCCATTGCGCAGCTTGGTTTTGTGCATATCCAGTTGGTGAAAATATTTGGCAGCGCGGTCGAGCACCTTTTCGCTACAGGTTTTTTCGATACAAACCCTTAACTGCCCCGAAGTATGCTTTTCGGCATCCTCTATCGCGGTACGGATAAGTTGTTGTTCATCTTCGTTAAATACTGCCATATTGTAAGGTTGAATTATTCAATAATTAAAATGACACTTTCGGCGCGTTGGCTGCCCCGGCTTGTGCTGCAAAACTGCCTTTTTCGGTAAATCCGAAAAGTTTGGCGGTAATAACGGCCGGGAACGAACGCACAGTGGTGTTATAATCCTGCACAGCATCGTTAAAATCCAAACGGGCCACGTTTATACGGTTTTCGGTACCCTCCAGCGATGCTTGCAAATCGGTGAAGTTTTGGTTCGCCTTTAAATCGGGGTACCTTTCTGATGCCACCATTAAGCGGCCTAAGGCGGTGCTTAACTGGCCTTGTGCAGCCTGGTATTTCTGTATGGTTGCAGGGTTAAGCTTGGTTGGGTCAACCTGGATAGATGTGGCCCTTGCACGGGCATCGGTAACTTCAACCAATGTGCTTTTTTCAAAATTGGCCACACCCTTTACGGTAGCCACAAGGTTAGGGATCAAATCCGACCGGCGCTGGTACTGCGACTGCACGGCGCCCCATTTAGCCTTTACATTTTCTTCTTTTGATACCATGCTATTATAGCTGCACCCGCCTATCAGGCTGATGAACACTATAACCCCTAATACAATTAACAGATTTTTCATATTTTTAATTTGTTTTTTAATGGTATGAAAGCTATCATGAGCAATTTTTATCGTTTTGTGTGGCTGCTCATGATGGTTTTCATATTTTTAACTATTAGATTTAATACCCGGTAAATAACGGGTTGTATTTACAACTTAGATTACAAAACACATACCGTTGTTACAATTGGTTAATTATATGCCATTATGTCAATAGCGGGTATTTTTGTAAATGTAATTAAAAGGATTGAGAAAGGTGGGGAGGGCTGAAAATCAGGGATGGGCCAATAGGCTATGTATGGGCTGATGGGCTGCACCCATCGCTGGAATATTTCGCCTTTTCAGACTTTAATTTTCGCCTTTCCCCAGCCCTGAAAGGCGCCATATATCCGCGCATCCCTAACGGGATATTTTCTATGCAAAACAATATTGCTGGTTTATTTTAGTGGTTTATAAAATCATCATCCACACAAAACGTCTTATCGACAATTTTTTTTATCTTTGATAAAATGTTTGATATGCCCGTTGCACTTAATTCTGCACAATTGGAAATCCTGAAATTATTCAGGAACGACCAGCCTGAAGAAGAACTTCAGGAGTTACGGTCATTGCTTACTGCCTGGCTTGCAGCTAAGGTAACGTTCGAAGCGGATAAAGCTTTTCAGGAAAAAGGCTATGCTGCAACCATTTTCGAAAAATGGAAACAAGAACATTTCCGGAAAACAGCGTAACGAATGAGAGTTGTTGTTGACTGTAATATTTTTGTGATGTGCCTTACATCCGGTTCTCCCTACCATGCTATTTACCAATCATTGGTAAATGGTAAATTCCAAATAATAGTTACCAATGATATTTTACTGGAGTATGAGGAAGTAATACAGCGGAAATACAGCATCGCCGCCGCGCAAACATTTATCACTTTGCTGAATGAATTGCCTAACGTGCATTATTTGCACACACATTATCAATGGCAGTTGATCACAAAAGATCCCGATGATAACAAATATTGCGATTGCGCCATTGCTGGCCAGGCTGCATATATTGTTACCGAAGACCGGCATTTTAATGTACTGAAAAATATTCCTTTTCCTTCACTTACCGCTATTGGTATAGATTATTTTTTAGAAATACTGCAATCAGTTTGAGTACTGCCTCATCTTCTAACGTCTGCCCATAGTGGGCTGTTTTACCCCTCTTTGTAAAAAAATACCTCTCACAGCTTTTTTATTTCCGGCACACTCCCTTACTCTTTGGGTTGGCGTATTTAAATCTTTCTCTATCACATTATGGCTGGTTAATTCATTGGCGTATTCTTTTGCTGTGATGGTGAGCTGTTTGTGGCTGATAGATGGTTTTTCTTTTTAATTTATTTCGGCTCTTTGAGCAGCAAATAATTCGATATATTTGATTGTTCTTCTACATTTAACTAAACTATATGCGGAAAAAACAAATATTCATTTATAAAAATAATTTACCAAATAGTTTCAATTTATTTTATATATTTTTTTATAGAATAATTTAATAATTTAACTGCAATAGAAAATAGACATATTTTATAATATATTTGCATAAATGAATAACGATATATATCTTTGTTTTATAATTAAATTATTATGGAAAATTTAAACGATAAACAAAAGAGATTTAAGAATGTCGCCGGTCGGCGCGTGCAGAAAGTTTTAGATGATTTGGAGGTCCTGTCCAATTGCGCTAACCCCTCAACCTATGAGTATACCGAAGGCGATGTGCGCAAAATGATGAAAGCAATAACCGACAAGGTTGCACTTTTAAAGGCGGCTTTTGAAGCCTCAAATAGCAAAGCAAATAAA
>DATCES010000531.1:0-7079 GCA_036509935.1 Mucilaginibacter sp. | reverse complement strand
TTACGTATCCTGTCAAATGATCTTTTTAATTGAAGCCTGAGCCAGTAGATTATTTTGTTCATTGTTCATAGTTTTGTTCATCGTCCATGCAGCTCAATTGAATTCTTGCTATGAACCATGAACTGCTATATTTGCACATGATTTCTTCGCAAAGGTATGATAAAAGAGGGGTATCGGCCTCAAAAGATGATGTACATAATGCCATAAAAACCATTGATAAAGGGATTTTTCCAAAAGCCTTTTGCAAAATTGTGCCCGATATTTTATCGAACGACCCGCTCTACTGTAACATTATGCATGCTGACGGTGCCGGCTCAAAATCATCATTAGCCTATACTTACTGGAAAGAAACCGGTGATATTTCTGTTTGGCTGGGCATAGCCCAGGATGCTATTATCATGAACCTTGATGACCTGCTCTGCGTTGGCGCTACAGATAATATCCTTTTATCATCAACCATTGGCAGGAATAAAAACCTGATCCCCGGCGAAGTTATAGCGGCTATTATAAACGGCACCGAAGAAATACTTGCAGGACTAAGGAAAGCCGGTATTGGCATTTATTCCACAGGTGGTGAAACTGCGGATGTTGGCGACCTGGTACGCACCATCATAGTTGATTCCACCGTTACCTGCCGTATGAAACGTGCAGATGTAATATCGAATGATAACATAAAGCCCGGAGATGTTATAGTTGGCCTTGCATCTTATGGGCAAGCCAATTACGAAACCGAATACAATGGAGGTATGGGATCAAATGGGCTGACATCGGCAAGGCACGATGTGTTTAATAAAACAATAGCGGAGAAATACCCCGAAAGTTATGATGCCGCCATACCCTATGAGCTTATATTTTCGGGCAGCAAAAACCTAACCGACCTGATAGCTGTTGATAATGACCAATATGTTACTGCCGGTAAATTAGTCCTGTCGCCTACCCGTACTTATGCGCCCGTTATTAAAGCTGTGCTGGATAACTACAGGCACAAAGTGCATGGCATGGTGCATTGCAGCGGCGGTGCGCAAACCAAAGTACTGCATTTTATTGATAACCTGCATATCATTAAAAATTACCTGTTCCCTGTACCGCCTTTGTTTAAACTGATACAGGAAGAATCAAAAACAAGCTGGCATGAAATGTATAAGGTATTCAATATGGGCCACCGCATGGAATTGTACGTTCCCGAAGAAATTGCGGGTGATTTGATAAATATCTCCAAAAGTTTTGACGTTGATGCGCAGATAATAGGGCGTGTTGAAGAAGCTGATAAAAAGCAGGTAACTATTAAATCGGAGTTTGGAGAGTTTGTATATAATTAGCCATTAATTTTTTTACCAGAGACGAGGCTGTATCAAAAGTGGAATAAATAACGCTATAACAAAAGGCGGTTTTTTCGTTTGCCTGCTTTTGTTTAGCTTTGGGCTTCAATTTTGAAGTTCCGTGTTTTGCAAAAAACACTATACAGGCATCATTTTAATAAAACAATATCATCACAAATATGAACTACGATTTAATTGTTATAGGTTCAGGGCCGGGGGGTTATGTAGCCGCTATCCGCGCTTCGCAGTTGGGCTTAAAAACTGCGGTAGTTGAAAAGGAATCGCTTGGCGGCATTTGCCTTAACTGGGGTTGTATCCCTACCAAAGCATTGCTAAAAAGCGCGGAAGTATTTGAATATATTAATCATGCCGCCGAATTTGGGATAAAGGTGGGCAGCAGTGAGGTTGATTTTGAAGCCATGATAAAAAGGAGCCGCAGCGTAGCCGATGGCATGAGTAAAGGCGTTCAGTTTTTGATGAAGAAAAATAAGATTGATGTAATAACCGGTACAGGGAAACTGCAGGGGAAAGGCACAGTGGAAGTATCAGCGCCCAATGGGAGCGTTCAGCAGATTACTGCAAAACATATTATTTTAGCAACAGGTGGCCGCTCGCGCGAGTTACCAAACTTAAAACAGGATAATAAAAAAGTTATTGGCTACCGCCAGGCGATGGTATTGCACAAAAAGCCCGCATCAATGGTGGTTGTGGGATCGGGCGCAATCGGTATCGAATTTGCCTATTTTTATAATGCCATGGGCACCAAAGTTACCGTGGTTGAATTTTTGGATAACATAGTGCCGCTTGAGGACGAAGAAGTTTCAAAGCAATTGGCGCGTATCCTTAAAAAACAGGGTATCAATATAATGACGTCTTCAAATGTTGAATCGGTTGACACCAGCGGCGGCCTTTGCAAAGTTCAGGTGAAAACGGCAACCGGAACTGAAATACTGGAAGCAGAAATCGTACTGTCTGCGGTTGGTATTTCTACCAATATCGAAGGTATCGGCCTTGAAGAAACCGGCGTAAAAACTGATAAAGGCAAAGTTGTAGTTGATGACTTTTACCGCACCAATGTTGAAGGCGTTTACGCTATTGGCGATATTGTAAAAGGACAGGCGCTGGCGCATGTGGCCTCCGCAGAGGGGATTACCTGCGTCGAGAAAATTGCAGGTTTGAGCCCATATCCTATAAATTACAATAATATTCCCGGATGTACTTATTGCTCGCCCGAAATTGCTTCGGTGGGTTATACCGAAAAAGCAGCTAAAGAAGCCGGTTATGAATTAAAGATTGGCAAGTTCCCGTTCTCAGCATCCGGCAAAGCAAGCGCCGCCGGTGCAAAGGATGGCTTTGTGAAATTGATATTCGATGCCAAATACGGCGAGTTTTTAGGCGCGCACATGATTGGCCATAATGTTACTGAAATGCTTGCTGAATGTGTTGTTGCCCGTAAACTGGAAGCCACAGGGCACGAGATGATAAAATCCATCCATCCGCACCCAACAATGAGCGAGGCCATTATGGAAGCCGCCGCTGATGCGTACGGGGAAGTGATACACCTTTAGTTCATAGTTGATGGTTCATAGCAGCTGCAAGTTTAGTTCATGGTAGCAATTTACTACCTTAAACGATGAACCGTTAATGCTATTTGAGTTTGTTAAACTTACCAAGTTTTAAAAATTCGTAAGTCTTTCTTTTTTTTGGCTATGAACTATGAACCATCAACTACGAACTAACTAAACCATCTTCAAAAACAAATCCCACAAAACTATCCCTGCTGATACTACAATATTAAAGGAGTGTTTGGTACCGAACTGCGGGATCTCAATACAGGCATCAATTTTTCCCATAACTTCATCGTTTACGCCATTTACTTCGTTGCCAAATATCAAAGCGTATTTTTCGCCGTCTGTTACAGTAAAGTCCTGGAGCATGGTGCTGTTTTCGGCTTGTTCAACTGCCACGATGCGGTAACCATCCCCGCGTAGTTGTTCAATGGCCTGCAATGGATTGGCAAAATATTCCCAGTTGATGGATTGTGTGGCGCCGAGCGCTGTTTTTTCAATTTCACGATGAGGGGGCTGGGCGGTTATGCCGCACAAACATATCTTTTCAACAGCAAAAGCATCTGCGGTGCGGAAAATGGAGCCAATGTTGTGCATACTGCGTACATTATCAAGTACAAGCACAATAGGGAGTTTTTTCCCGACCTTAAATTCGGCAACCGAAGCGCGGTTTAGTTCGTTGAGTTTTAGTTTACGCATGATTGGGGCAGAAAGCCAAAGCAAAAAGCTGAAAGCTTTTTTTACGGGCAAATTTAGAATAATAGTAACATCTTTCATCCTGGCGTTCAGAATTACCAGATACTGCAAACTGTTAACGGTTAACTGCTACTGCAAACTGCTGGCTAAAGTAAATTCCCCCACGCCATCGCCAATCAATGAACTGTAAACCGATGGCGCATAACCAATTTGCCGGGTATAATATTCAATGACGTTCCGGCTGAAGCTACCGAAAGCGCTTTCTTTAACCAGGGCAATGGCGCAACCGCCAAATCCGGCGCCCGTCATTCTGGCGCCGACTACACTGGCATCAGTTTTACAGTATTCAACAATAGCATCCAGTTCGTTACCGCTCACCTCGTACAAATCGCGTAAGGAATTGTGCGACGCATACATCAACCGGCCAAATTCAGCAAGATTATTTTTGCCAAGCGCTACGGCCGCAAGTTTAACGCGGTCATTTTCTTCAATAACATGTTTGGCATGTTTATATATTACCTGGTCAGCAATTAAATGGCTGTATTTGTTAAATGCAGCCGTATCAATATCGCAAAGGTTATTAATATCCAGTTGCTGTTGTAAGGCCTTTAAGGCAGCCCGGCACTCCTGCACACGTTCGTTATATTTTGATTCGGATAGTTTGCGGGGCTTATTGGTATTAATTATCGCTAAAATATGGTCGCCCAGGTTGGTATCCACTGCATGGTAATCAAGCGTATCGCAATTCAGCATCAATGCTTTGTCCTTTTCGCCAAATGCCACGGCAAACTGGTCCATTATACCGCAGTTTACCCCAATAAAATTATTTTCAACTGATTTGGATAATTTAACAAGGTCCAATTTAGTATAGCCGCTACCCATCAGGTCATTCAGCGCAAAAGCGGTAACCACCTCAATAGAGGCGGAGGATGACAAGCCGGAACCAATAGGGATGTCGCCATAAAAAAGCATATCCATTCCATGTAACTTACGCCCGTCTTTTAAAAAATATCCTATAACGCCAAGCGGGTAATTAAACCAACTTTCGCCTGCTTTGGCGTAACCGGCCTGTAATGGTATATCAAGTTTGTCCTCAAAATTTAAGCTCCTTAACCTGAACAGGTTATCCTCATTAGGCGATACCAGCAAATAAGTGCCGAAAGTAATTGCGCAGGGCATTACCAGCCCCCCGTTATAATCAATATGTTCGCCGATAAGGTTTACACGCCCCGGCGAAAAATAGGCGTTTGCGGCTTCTTTATTATATAGTTTACTAAATTCTTGGTACAGGGCATTCTTCATCGGTGCAACAGTATTTGGTTGAAAAAGCAAATATTAATAAAAAATGTAAAATATACATTTATTTTTTTACCCTTATTTTTCCGATCGTTTTTACGGTTGCAATTCAAGTCTTCGCTCCGACACTAAACGTTCCTGTCGGAACGTAAAATTTTTTTTTCCGCGTTTTGATGATAACAAAACCAGGTTTAAACCAACTCATAAAAGATGCGTGGCCGAAAGAACATTTGCCTGGTTCGACAATTACAGAAGATGATGCAGAAACTATGAACTCTTGCTTGAATCCTCTGAAAACATGGTCAAGCTCGCGCTATAAAATTATTATTGAATAAAACTTACTCAGGCTCTTATACTTTAACCTTTGTACCGGCAGTAAGATTTATAGTATATAAGGTACCGTTAATTTTTAAAGTGGCTGTGCCATCACCATTAAACACCAAGTTTCCGGTATAAATAAAAGTTCCCTTTTTAGGTACGCTGCCGGTTAAAACCATTGTAGCTGTGCCACTTGCAATTGTACGGGCAGGTTTGGTGATTTTAAGGTTCGTAATTACAATATCAACATTAAAGGTACCATGATTGGTCGTATCTGTTTTTGATTGAAATGTCCCGGCGCGTTTGTATTCACCGTTTAACACATAATCGGTTGCGTGAGGCGATAATCCAGCCAGCACAAAAACAGTACTGCCTGTGTTAGTTGATGAAAGGTCCGGTCCGCTGAAACTGCCGCTATAGGCTAAACTGCCTGTAAGGTTATCAAGCACGTTATTATTGCAATTCACCACATAATTATATGTTAAATTATAACTATAAGTAACAGCTGATCCGGCGGGGCTATGCCGCGAAATAGTATCAGATTTTACCGTTCCGCAGATAAGGCCCTCATTTATATATGTAGATGCATCCGATGACGCATCATCTGAAACATTTGCCACACCGTTTGAATTAAGGGAAACAGACCTTGTAACCATATCAGCAGCTTCAGTATTTGAAACATTTGCTGTGATACTTGGGGCGTGGCCGATTTTTGTACATGCCATCGCTCCAAGCAACAGCATTGCTACAAATGATAATTTAATTTTTCTCATAAGTTGTTTACGTAATACGAGTGGTTAATGTTGCTTGACATGAGAAATTTTAAATGGTTTAATGGATTGGTGAATATTATTATTTACAACATCGTGTATAAATGAGATATTATGCTGGCAGTAGGGTATAAATGCAGTATTATGCGCTTAATCAAGATAAAATGGCCCAATTATTCTTCCTTGTTCAATGTTGTTTAGTTGTGGGATTTCCTTAACTAAACAACATTTACGTAGTCTTGCTATTAACTCTGCGGCTTCGCCGGGCTTGCTTTTACTGCCTTACTGGTTGTCTGTTAGGCGGCCCGGGATTTTGTGGCCTCACTGTTCCCTGCGGTGGCCTTGCAGGTTGCTGCTGCGGCCTTACCGGTTGTTGTGGGCGCGCCACCTGTTGCTGCGGGGCATTTTGATTCATAATAAGCGCTTTCTTAAATGGCTGATCATGGTTCTGGTTATTAAATGGCCCGTTTAACTGTTTTGGCAATTTCATGTCTTCCCGCTGGTAAGGCAGTACTGTGCCTGGCCGCCTTATCAGTTGAAAGTTAGGCGTTTCACCCGTTAAAGGTTTATTATCCTGGTTTGGCCGGTTCTGTTGCAGGCTCGGATTTTGGCTGTTACCTTGTCCCCCGATACCCTGCGGGGCCTGATTTTGATTTCCTTGCCTGTATGTTATTACTTTTTGAGGTATGGGACTGCTATTGCCCTGGGTTTCTTTTTGTTTTAAATCGGGGCGATATACGTTAAGCTGGTTGTTGTTAACTGATGTTTGCCCCGGCCTGTTATTTACACTTACAGTTACATGCTGGATTTTACTATGGGTAAAATTTTCAACTTCGTTAACATTGGGTCCCCTGTTGTAAATACCTGTAT
Source organism: Mucilaginibacter sp. (assembly GCA_036509935.1). Taxonomy (GTDB): domain Bacteria; phylum Bacteroidota; class Bacteroidia; order Sphingobacteriales; family Sphingobacteriaceae; genus Mucilaginibacter. The sequence continues at coordinate 242 of DATCES010000531.1, read as the reverse complement.
TTGTGTGCCTGTTTTCACTAAAATTATTGGTGTTTGCATTTTTAATGATGGTGGTGTTGTTTACAAAGCCGCGATTGTCCTGCGCAACATAATTTTTAACATTTGCCATACCGATATTTTGTGCCTGAATATAATTCCAGTCCTGGTCGCGGGGCCTCCAACTGCCGTAAGCATTTTCACGCGGCGGAATAGGGGCCCAACCATAGTAATCGCCACTCTGGCCCCAGGTTACCCATGCAGGC
>DATCES010000530.1:0-3990 GCA_036509935.1 Mucilaginibacter sp. | reverse complement strand
TAACTTTTGAAATCCCACAGCATAGGGTAAAATAGTTCGCTAAACCCCTCCCTACCCTCCCCGAGGAGGGAATCGCACGTCCCAACGCTTTATTTTCAATCTTCCGAACACCTATGGGGCTACCCTTAGCAAATATGTTTGGTTGACGCATCGGGCAAACCTTTTTTGCCATGTTATTTAAGGTTTTTGATTTGTTTGCTGTTTAATAACGAGCGCATTTGTGTAATAGCAATGGCATTTAGCTGCAGCAGCCTTTGGGACTGCGCTTTTCCCTGGTGTATTAAAACCGCGTTAATGCTTTCTAAATTTGATAGCACCACCAATTGCTCAATGGTGGCTTCGTCCCTTATGTTGCCATCGGCTGCCGGATTGCCATCCCGCCATTGCTTGGCGGTAATGCCAAACAGGGCCACATTCAGCAGGTCGGCCTCATTGGCATACACAAAACTTACCTGTGATTTGTCCAATTCTTTGGGGATTAGGTTTTGTTTTATCGCGTCCGTGTGGATATGGTAATTTACTTTGGCGAGGGTGCGCTGAAAATTCCATTCCAATTTTAGCCGGTCATTTTCGTCATCCTTAAGGCGCTGGAATTCTTTTATTAAATAAACCTTAAATTCTGCACTTATCCACATGCCGAATTCAAATGCGATGTCTTTGTGCGCATAGGTGCCCCCATAGCGGCCGGTAGTCGCCTTTAAGCCAATAGCATTCGTTTTTTCAACCCATTCCTTTACGCTGATTCTATAGCTATTCAGGCCCGCCTGACTTTTAATTATGGCGAATTCGCCATAATTAAAAGTTGGATTGTAAACACTTTCCCATATCCCTAAAAACTCAACAGTATTCCTGTTTCTTAACCAATCGGCAATAAAAAAGTCGCCGTCCTTAGCCTTTAACATATCGGTAATGGAAATAAAATCCTCATTATTTTCTTTAATGATGGTTATTGCCGTTCCTTTTACCGTTATTATTTTACTCTTTGCCATTATTATTAAATACTACTTATTTTTCCTATCAATTGACTTTTTATCTTTCGGCTATCATCTGCCACCTCAACAAAATGCCACACCCCTGTGGCGGGAGTATGCAGCGCAGGCCAAAAGCGCGGTGTACTCGTGCCCCGCCGACAGGTAGCGAACTTTGCTGTTTTGTCATATAATACCCCTGATGGTTTAAAAGTACATTAATTTGTCCAGCAATTCAAAACCGGGCAAAGGCAGCGGGATGGGTTACATGTCAGCGGGGCACGAGTCGCATTTACGCTTTGCCCATCACTACAGCGCGCCAGGATCGGTGTAACTTAGACCTACAATATGTTAAGCTTTCAGCTTAATAATTGCGGGGGGCTAAAAACCTCACATACCCATACAGACGCTTATTTAAGCTGAAAGCTTAAAACATTTTGGGACAAAGTAGCCTTTACACTGCTGCCCTGCCCAACATACTTCGACCAGATGGGGCTTCTCTCTGACTTCTTCCTTGCAGCTTCTTTCGGACTTTCCGGACTTTCGGACTAAATATTACACAGAATAAACACGGTATCTTTATATATTCCGTAAATTTGATGTTTAAACATATATATAATGAACGAATATAAAATACCCGCGCAAACCCACATCGGCCATGTGCATTTAAAAGTTAGCGACCTGCAAAAGTCGCTTGACTTTTATTGCGGTTTGCTGGGTTTTGATAAGATGATGCTGTACGGGAGCCAGGCTGCTTTTATATCAGCCGGGGGCTACCACCATCATATCGGTTTAAATACATGGCAAAGCCTCGGCGCGCCGCCCGCGCCTGAATATGCGCCGGGCTTGTATCACACCGCCATTTTATACCCCGAACGTAAAGACCTCGCAATGATATTGCAACGGTTAATTGATGCGAAATACCCAATGACAGGTGCTTCAGACCATGGCGTTTCCGAAGCTATTTATTTGGATGACCCCGATAAAAACGGTGTTGAATTGTATTGGGACAGGCCGCGCGAATTATGGCCGCTTGATGAAAATGGCGAACTTATCATGTTTACCAAAAGGCTTGATATGGATGGGTTGCTGGCATTGTTGTCTGAATCGGTCCGAGGGACTCCTTCGGAGGATATGGGCCGATGAAAATGATGCGCTCCATATCAGCAAAACCAAAAACCTGCAACCCGGGCCGGATAACCCCAATATTATAGTGGTTAAATTTGCGAATAAGGATGATGGTGAGGAGGAGGATTGATAGATCTGGACGTCACGAGTCGCATTTACGCTTTGGACATCGCGGAAGTCGCGCCAGGTTAGGAATGGGGCTAACCTTTTTCTTTCGTTATTTTTGCAAATTTTACGAGAAGTTGCTTTTTACCTAAAGAGTCGAAATTAATAGTCACGATGGGGCCTTCCGATTTATCATATTCTGCTCCAATTATCGTACCTATCCCAAATCTGTCGTGTTTAACTTTATCATTAATTTTATACACTTCACCATTAAATTCATAGCTTGTGACAGGTTCCCGCTTCTTAATTGGATCGTTCGCTATAATTTCTAATTCTTTGGGTTTGTATTTATTTTCGAGATCGCCTAATCTTAAGGAAATATCATTCAAAGATTTTAATATTAAATCAGTATCGGGTGAAATTTCAACTTGTTTAGTCACCTTAGCTTTAGATATTCCCAATAACTCAACAATGGAATTGACATCTTGTCCTTTACTTTCAAATGTTTCGGTAATATTTAATGTTAACATTTCAATTGCTGAATTTACTTCGTCTATCCTAAGACTACTGTTATATTCTAAATCTCTAAAACCTTGTATGTCAAAAACCCTTGTAGTTATCTCATCTTTAATAAAACTTACCGGTAAGTCAAAAGATTGCCTTATACCTAATTCATAAAGGACATTAGGATTTTTACCACTGAGGTCACAAACAGCCATATCTGAATTGAGAAGTTTTTGCAAAATATCAATTACAATGACATTTGTTTTTTTTATGTCATCTGCACGAATAGGAGTAAATCCAGCATTCTTACAAGCCGGCTTGATGATATATTCGTAAACTCTTTTAAAATGGCCTGGCTCATACCCCTCAATATCTGAAATCGGCATAATTATAAAACAAACCTTCTCTTTTGCATCCATAAAAACTGAAAAATTTATTTAGTTTCGATTATATTAACTGTCTCTTTTCGCAATATTATCTTTGTCTTTTTGTGGCAGATTATTAAAAACTTCAGCAATTTTCTTCGGTTGAGTAATAAAATAGTCACAAATGATATTAACAAAACTAAACAATGCAAAAGCAGTTTCTGGTTTATCATCTAAGTCAATTACTCCAGGATGAACTGCATGATTTCCAATTACTCTGACACTATCTAACGCCTGTTGTAATTGTATTGGCAGTCCTTTTTTGACTAAATTTGCGATATCGTCGTTAATGCTTTCCCCTTTTTCACCTAAATGGCCACATAACTTTTGAATTGCGAGCCGAAGCAATGCAGCAGCGCCTCTAGGAGATAAACTCACGATATTTCTTGCTTCGTCATAATCCACTTTTATTTCTGGAGGTAAATCTGTATTAGCTTGTTCAACATTTCCGGTTAATGGGAATATCATACGTTTTTCAAGCCATATTGAAATCAAGTAACAATGACCACATTTCGCTGTTGAAAAACTATCTAAAGAATAAGACATAGTTCCATGCCCACCATTAGGCAGTCTACCATCGTAAAGACAGTTTATTTGATATGACCAAGCTTGTTGTGCGAGCACGCCGCAATTAGGACAGTGAAAAGACTGTGAAGAATATGTTGGCGAAATAAATTTGCTCATTGATAAACTTTAGGAATGGTTAATAAAATAATAAAGGTAAGTATAATAATTTTAGCAATAGACAGTTATTTTGTTGAAACCCCGACAAGTGCGCAACGGCGAGTGTCACCCAACTTGTCCGCCCGTCCTAATTTATGTTTAACCCCAAACCGGACGGACAGCACTGAACCCGAATT
>DATCES010000529.1:0-3364 GCA_036509935.1 Mucilaginibacter sp. | reverse complement strand
TAGGAAAGCATCGTTGGCAGATAGCGAGATCATCACCATTCTGATAGCCTTTCATAGCGGTCATTTTACCAATCTTAAACACTTTTATTTAGCAAATATCTGCTTATACTACAAAGACTGCCTTCCTGGTTTGGTATCTTATAACCGATTTGTAGAGTTGCAACAAAGGGTGGCACTACCAATGATGCTGTTTCTTAAAACTAAGTGCCTGGGCCGTTCACGAGGCATTAATTTTATTGATTCAACCCATATTAAGGTCTGTCATAACAGGCGCATTCATAACCATAAGGTATTTGCTTCTGTTGCCGAACGGGGCCAATGCTCACTCGGTTGGTTTTATGGCTTTAAGCTACACCTGATCATTAATGACAAAGGTGAAATACTGTCTTTTTACCTTACCAAAGGCAATGTTGATGACCGGAATGTAAAACTGATGACCTCAATGACGGAACAAATATTTGGCAAGTTATTCGGTGATAAAGGTTATATCTCTAAAGCATTGGCCGATCTTTTATGGGGAAATGGGATCCAGATGATCGCCAAGCCACGCAAAAACATGAAAGACTTTAATATCTCGCAAGCAGACAAGATTATGCTTAGAAAAAGAGCGATAATAGAATGTGTAAATGATGAACTCAAGAACATTTGCAAGTTACAGCACACCAGGCACAGATCAGTCAGTAACTTCTTAATGAACACGATGGGGGCGCTTTGTGCCTATCACTTTTTCCCAAAGAAGCCTTCCTTAAATATCGGTAGTGAAACTAAAGACAATCAATTACTTTTAGCTGCTTAAACCGAACTCACGTTAACTTAGGTTATTTATCCGATAATATTGCATTGCTAATTTAAAATTATCCGATAATATTGCATTACTGATTTAAAAAATATTGAATGTTCCTTTAAATCAAAACAGGCAACAATAAAGCTGCAATTAAAATACATTGCCTTTTTTTACCCGGTTGCTTTTATTTCTTATAAATTTATCCCCGATACTAAAAGCCTGTTTATAAAACAGCCCCGTTCATCCAAAACCAAATTGATATGAGAATTGCATTCTTAACATTGCTGGCAATCTGCATGTTTTTTATGTCAAACGCCCAGTTAAGCACAGCAAAGCTTTTTGCCGACCATGTAGTATTGCAACGGAACCAGGCAGTGCCCGTTTGGGGATGGGGCGAAAAAAAAGCTAAAGTCACCGTTGATTTTAACGGCCAGGTGCTTAGCGTTAAGGCTGACGGCCAGGGCAACTGGAAAGCCGTATTAAAGCCCATGGCTGCAGGAGGCCCTTACATGATGAAAATAACATCGGGCAAAGATCGCCTGGTTTACAATGATGTAATGCTCGGTGAAGTATGGTTGTGTTCGGGGCAGTCGAATATGGAGTTCCAGTTAAAAAATGCGTTTGGCTATAAGGCTGAACAAAAAAACGCTGCGCAAATGACCATCAGGCAGTTCCATGTGCCTGATAAAATAAGCTTAACGCCCGAAAAAGACCTGGACGGCGGGCAATGGGTTAAAGCCGATACCAATACCGTTGGCGATTTTACTGCCGTAGGTTATTTTTTCGCCAAAAAGCTGAGCCAGGCTTTGCATGTAACTGTAGGTTTGATCCACAGCAGTTGGGGCGGTACCCAGGTTGAAGACTGGATCAGCAAGGATGCCATGCTGGCCTCGCCCGAATTAGGGGCGGTAGCAAAAAGTATGCCCGTTACCTGGGACGAACTGAAACAGAGAATTGACCGCCAGTTAAAGGAATATGCCTACCGCAACCAGCCTGTGGTTAATTACACCCCTGAGCAATTATCCGGCGAACCGGCTTCGTTTTTTGCGGCCTGGCAAAACGGAAATGTACCTGGCTCGTGGGACTGGATGGGGAAATTATATTCGTACCGGGGCCAGGGATTTATGCAAAGGACTATCAAACTCGACAGCGCTTATGCAAATCATAGTTCTGTTATCCGTTTGGGGCTTACTGATGCCGACCTTGCTATTTATATTGACGGAAAACTGGTGAAAAAAGGGAACTTACCGGATAATTACCAGGTTGACCTGCCGCCGGGAACATGGAAGGGAGGGGATAACAGCCTGTTGGTACAGCTCATGTCACCGCAAAAAAAACCTGCCTGGGCCGGGATGGGGCTTACCGGCGCCGGGAACGATCTTTATGTACGTTTTGCTGATACCACAATAAATTTAGCCGATGCGAATTGGCATACCATGCCCGACCTGAGCAAACCATACCACTTTGACTTTATGCCAAACAATACCGCATTTATGCTTTATAACAGCATGATAAACCCTTTGATACCTTATGCCATGGCAGGTGTTATATGGTACCAGGGCGAAGCGAACGTGGATAGGTCTTATCAATACCGGACTTCGTTCCCGCTGATGATTACCGACTGGCGGAACAGGTGGAAACAGGATTTTCCGTTTTTGTTTGTGCAAATATCCTCCTTCGGCGGTTTTCAAAGCAGCAATGCCGGGAGCGGCTGGGCCGAATTAAGGGAAGCGCAAAACCTTGCCTATCACCTTCCTGGCTTTTCTGAGAGCCCCCTGTTCAATTCTGCTGATTTTAGCGGCGGTTATGCCATAGTGAGCCTAAGCCATGCCGGAAACGGGTTGGTGGCGAAGGATAAATACGGCTATGTAAAAGGCTTTGAAGTAGCCGGCGCCGATCATAAATTTTATTATGCCCAGGCCCTTATTACCGAAGATAATAAGATAAAAGTATGGTGCAGCCAGGTTGCGCAACCCATAGCCGTACGCTATGCCTGGACGGATGCACCCATTGATGCCGATCTGTTCACTAAAGATGGTATGCCGGTCAGCGCTTTCAGATCGGATAACTGGAAAGGGGTAACGGAAGGGAAGGGGTTTGAATGATGGTTTGTTTATATAATACAGTAAAAATGGCTAAAAGCTGGCAATAAACTCATCTTTAAAAGAAATCTTTAAGAAATTATAAATCCGACCGGGTGCAAATCCGATTATCGCTAACCTGTATGCCTGTTTGGCTAAAGCCTTAGAACCTCGTATAACTTTAACCGCCCCATAAATGGGACGGCAATGAATTTTGTTTATCATTGCCGTTAGCTTCAGCTAACGGGTAAAGGATTACCTGTAGATAGGGCTTTAGCATAATTCGGCCGAAATATATTTAATTTCCGGCAATTGGTTTGCACCCGTCCAGCCTAACACAAAGAAATTCCCCTCAAAATTTCGTACCTTTGTACAAACCCTTATCCCGCAAAAATTTCCGGTTGCAACAAAAAAAAATAACAAACCAAAAATCATCCCCAAAAACAAGCCTGATCCCCTTGTTTTTTTATAGTTCATTGATATACAGGTAAATAAATAA
>DATCES010000528.1:0-5602 GCA_036509935.1 Mucilaginibacter sp. | reverse complement strand
AAATTGTCTAATTCTCCTAATGCTTTTAATTCAATTAAAACTATTCCCTCAACTAAAAAATCAACTCTTCGTGTTCCTATTGGCTCCAACGTATCTCTATAAAAGATAGATTGTTCTAATTCTCTTTGAAAGCTTAAACCGGCTTTTACCATTTCAATTGCTAAAGCCCTTTGGTATATTACTTCCTGAAATCCACATCCCAAAAATGAGTGGACCTGCATTGCACATCCAATTATTTTACCGGTTAGTTCAGAATGTTTATATTCTTTCGTGATCACCGATTTTTACTGATTTATTTGATTTCACTGATAGGTTATATTTGGCAATATATTAAAATCTGCAATCAAAAATCAGTGTCATCACAACAATCATTTTAAAATCTGTGATCAAAACGGCCACACTTTGAACACCTCCCCCTTTTTAAACTCATTTCTCTCCAGTGGCAATTCCATAAATGCATCTGTGTCCGCTAAATTAGCAAAATCCCCTGATCCGTTTCCTTCAACGGGGGTTGCCATTAACTGGCAATACTCATTGTAATGGAGCTTTACCTGCACAAAGCATTTTAATGGCTGCTGGAAGCTATAACGGTTATTTAAAACTGCATATAAATGAGGTTTTGCGTAAATGCCAAGCGAGGCTTGCAGCCAGGGTAAAAAATACCTGTGCAGGCACATAAAGGTAGCCACCGGATTACCGGGGAAGGCGAATACCAATTTGCCATCGTTGTGTTGGCCAAACCAAAAAGGTTTACCGGGGCGCTGCCTAACTTTATGAAACAACACGTTTACTTTTAATTGTTCCAATGCTTTAGGGATATGGTCGAATTTCCCCATTGATACACCGCCGCTCAACAATAGGACGTCATAATTTTCAAGGCATATTTTTAATTGCTTTTTTATAATACCCAGCTCATCAGGGATATGCAGCGTACCGGTTTCCAAGCCATGTTGTTTTAAAACCGCCTTAACGGTATAACTATTGGAACGCCTCACCTGGTACGGGGATGGCGTATCGGTTACATCAACCAGTTCATCCCCTGACGAAATAATCACCACACGGGGTATTTTTTTTACCCTCAATTCCGTTTCTCCAACAGACGCCACCAGGCCAATAACGGCAGGGGTAATCAGTCCGCCAACACTTGCAATAATATCATCCTGCTTTTTATCATTCCCTTTGTAGTGTATATGCTGGCCCCTTTTTATTTCGTTGGTAACAAGGGTAGCTAAGCCCGCCCTTAATTCAAGGTCCTCATATCTGATAATGGTATCAGATGATGCCGGTAACACCGCTCCGGTCATAATTTCCACACATTCATTCAGTTCATTAATATCAACCGGCTGGTCCCCGGCTGCCTGAACTGCTTTAATGCGGAAAGTACTTATCCCGTTTTCAATAGCATCATAGTGTACCGCTATACCATCCATCGTTACCCTGTTAAACGGTGGCAGGTCCCTGTCGGCTTTTATATCTTCAGCCAAAACCCTGCCTGATGCAATTTCAAACGGGACAATTTCTGCGCCATAATCTGCCACCTGTTCAAGTATTATCTTTTCAGCTTCCTCAACAGTAATCATATCGCTTTGCCCTTTTATTTTTTTTATGCTTATCCGCCGATAGTAGCCATAGATTCGTGAACTCCCTTATGTTCAACCCTTAAACGCTCGGCTTCCCAACCGTCTTTTACCCGGTTACCAAATGCATTTAACAGCATTTTATTCAAATTATCTTCATCAATCCCCTGCCGCAACATATCTTTAACATTTAATACGCCATCGTCATACAAACAGGTTTTTAATTCGCCCAGCGGGGTAATACGTATGCGGTTACAGGTTCCGCAAAACGTGCGCGAATACGCCGCTATTATACCTACGCTTCCCTTATGGCCCGGAACCTGGTAATTATATGAAGTAGAATACAATGTGTCAGCTACCTTTTTTATGCCTGGATACTTGTCGCGTATCTCTTCTAAAATACGCACATAATCCCATTTCAGGCCACCATAAACATGGCCGTCGCCGTTAAATGGCATTTCTTCTATAAAACGTACATTAACCGGCAAATCCTTAGTCAGTTCAACCAATGGGATTATATCCTGCACATTTTTGCTGTCCATAACCACCGCGTTTATCTTTACTTCAATATCATGCTTTAACAATTCATCCAGTGTTGCCATCACATTCGAAAATTCATCCCTTCCTGTTATGGTAAAAAACCGGCCCGCATCCAAAGTATCCAAACTAAGGTTTACAGAACCCACCCCCATTTTTTTTAATTCAGGCACATACGGAGCGGTTAGCACCCCATTTGTAGTAATGGCAAGGTCTTTTACCCCGTTTAGCTTTGAAAGTGCGGATAAAAACTGCATAATATCCTTCCGCACAAACGGCTCGCCGCCGGTTATGCGTATTTTTTCGATACCCATTTTTACTAATATGGAACAAATCCGGAGCATCTCCTCATAAGTCATCAATTCCTTACGCGAGAGCCATTGAAGGCCTTCTTCGGGCATGCAGTAAAAGCAACGCAGGTTGCACCTGTCGGTTACTGCAAGCCGCAGGTAATTAATTTCCCTTCCGTGATTATCTAACAACAAGTATTTACTATTTAAAAGTTCAAATCAATTTTCAAGCCTTAACACCAACTCCAGATGTAAAAGTAGCTAATACAAATTATTACAGTGTTGTTTAAATGTACTTTTTCTGTTATTTTGGACTTGTTTTGGTAATATACCAATATTAATTTATCCTGATTAAATGACTGACATCATCATCCTTGCGGCAGGCCCATCAAGCAGGCTTGGTAAACCCAAACAAAACCTGGTTTACAAGGGGCAAACTTTACTGCAAAGGGCCATTGAAACTGCCTGTGCATCGGTTTGTAAACCGGTTATTGTTGTTTTGGGTGCGGATGTTGATTTGATAAAACCTACTATTAAAGATTGCAATATAAAAATCATTCAAAACCCTGATTGGAAGGAAGGTATGGCATCATCAATCAGGTTAGGGATCATTGAGTTACAAAAACATGAACCAAAAGCCCACGCTGCAATTTTGATGCTTTGCGATCAGCCTTTTGTTGACTCTGCACTGCTGGATCAGGTTGTTCAAAAAAAATTTACAAAAGGGATAATTGCCTGCGCATATAATGATACCACCGGACCGCCGGTTTTATTTAATGCTACTTATTTTGATGAATTACTTTTATTAACTGGACAGGAAGGCGCAAAAAAGCTTTTATTGAAATACCCGGATGATGTTGCTGTAATACCGTTTTTATTGGGCGGCATAGATATTGATACGGCGGAGGATTACGGGAAGCTGTAAGGGATAAATTATTGTTTTTGTTTTGGAAGCGTTTTTAACAATTCTTTTGCAGGGACTGATTTAAAACCGCCACTATCATCGCCAACAACCAAACTTTGATTATTTGCAGCGGATGTCTCCACCAACTTGCGAAGCGCTTTATTTACACCATAAAGTATTTTCTCTGCAAAATCATCCAAATCTGTTTTTTTAGTTTGAGCTATCATTACTTTGTATTAAAATGGTATTCCAAATATCGTTGTTAATTATTATCTCTCCAAATTGAGTTGGTCCCTGGGCAACCAATTTTGACGTTTGCCCCACATTATTCATCACCAGCCACTTATCACAAATGGGTATATACAGGTTTATAAGATTTTTTATACCCCTGTAATATCTTCTGTCAATTACATCAATAGGTATATCATGTCCGCCCCTGCTTACCCGTGTGGCAACACGGTCATGTGCCATCTCCGGTGAGCTTAACCAAAAATAAAGTAAAGTAACTTCATAACCGGCCTGTTGTGCTTTCTTTACAAATGAAACATAGCTTTTTGTTGATAACGTAGTTTCTAAAGCAAAATCAGCTCCTTCATCTAATAGCTCATTGATCCGTTTTAACATAATCCTGCCGGCTTCTATGGCTACACTTTTGGGATTAAAGGGAGAAATCCCGGCAGCTATGTTATCAGCATTAACAAACTCTTTACAGTTCAATATTTCAGGCAATATGGTATAGCTGGCAGTTGTTTTACCGGCTCCGTTACAACCGGCAATAATGTATAAGTTGGACATTTGTCACTTTTACTTCATTACTTTTGCACCGAAAATTTATAAATGGTTACCGTTCTATAAACTTCTCCGGGTTTTAGCACTGTTGAAGGAAACTGAGGTTGGTTAGGCGAATCGGGGAAGTGCTGGGTTTCCATGGCAAAACCGGTGCGGTAACCATCTGTTTTGCCGCCAAGCATAGTATTGCCACCCGTCATAAAATTGCCGCTGTAAAATTGCAGGCCCGGTTCGGTGGTAAATATCTCCATTTTAATGCCGCTTTTATCGCCAACAACTGTAGCAACAGGGGCGGTAATATGATGCTTGTCGAGCACAAAATTATGGTCGTACCCTTTGCCGTTTTTTAGCTGGGCATCGTTATCGTTTATCCTGCTGCCAATGGTGGCAGGTTTTGTAAAGTCAAATGGCGTGCCGGCAACGGGCGTTATCGCGCCGGTTGGTATCGAAGTTGCATCAATTGGTGTATAATTAGCGGCCTTAAATTCTAAAGTATGGTTAAGTATAGTGCCGTTGCCAATACCATTGAGGTTAAAATAGGAATGATTTGTTAAATTCACTATTGTTGGTTTATCGGTTGTTGCCTTATAGCTTATTTTAACAGCATTATCGTCAGTGAGCTCGTATGTTACCTTGCAAAGCAAATTGCCAGGGTAACCTTCTTCCATATCTTTTGCCAGGTAAGTAAATGTTATGGTTTGATGGTTTACCTGTTTGGCATCCCATACCACAGCACTAAACCCTTTTTTACCGCCATGCAGGGTATTGGGCCTATTATTAATAAACAGATCATAACGCTTGCCTTCTAATTCAAAATGCCCTTTGGCAATACGGTTCCCATACCTTCCGATGGTTGCCCCGTAAAAGGCAGATGCCGCTTTTTTATAAGCATCAATATCGCCAAATCCTATAACTACATCTACAAGCTTGCCTGTTTTATCCGGTACAGCAAGGCTTATCAAATGTGCGCCATAATTGGTTAAAGCCGCCTGTACCCCGTGTTTGTTTTTTAATACATAAAGGTGGGTTGGTTTTCCGTCTATTGTTTTTTCGAATCCCGATGGGCGCGGTAAAGTAACTGATGAAATACTGTCGGTCATAGTTGGTGTTGTGGATATTTTTTTAGCAGGCTGGTTACCAGTCGTCAAAGATAAGATACAAACCGGCAAAAATATTGCAGAAAAGCTGTTAAATATTGTATTCATTTGATGGTTAAATTAATAAATTGGTGTAAGTGTTTCAATCAATTTTATAATGGTTTTATTTAGACGGCTCGATGGCATCTAATTTACAATAATAATATAATAGTCATCATATTTCTGTTTTATCGCAACGTTGTTACAATTAAAAGTCCAGTTCACCAGGTTCAACAACTGCATTTTCACAAATATAGGTTGGCGTTATGCCTGTTGCCGTTATCCTTGCGTCGGCATCACCCGGTAATGTATTACCAGACAATACCAGCACTGTATCCAGGCCAAATTTGTTGCCGCCTAAAATATCCG
>DATCES010000527.1:0-2440 GCA_036509935.1 Mucilaginibacter sp. | reverse complement strand
ATGGAATAAATAATTTTTGATTCTATTTCTGAACTGAAATTGGCGCTGGTTAAATATACAAGCTGCGATGCGTATTTCGGAACGGTTTCGTCATCGCTCAATTCCTTAATAATGCTGAAATAATCGCCGATTTCAATAAATTTAACATAACGGTTCCTTATTTTCCTGGCAGTGCGCCACGTCCACATAATAGTGAACAGGATAAGGCCCATTGATAAAGTAAACCAGCCCCCATGTACAAATTTAAAAAGGTTCCCTGCCAAAAAAGAGCCTTCAATAAACAGGTAAACAGTTAAAAATAAAGTTATAAGGTATGTTGGCAATTTTTTCCGTCGTAAAAAATTTGATACCAATATAGTAGTCATCAGCATAGCTACAGTTATACTTAATCCGTATGCTGCTTCCATATTATCAGAATACCTGAACAATAAAACTACACCAACGCACCCGGCACAAAGCAGCCAGTTAACGCTGGGCACATATAATTGCCCTTTTTGTATTGTAGGATAATTTATCCTCACCTTTGGCCATAAATTTAACTTTACCGCTTCCGAAATCAAGGTAAACGATCCTGATATAAGGGCCTGGCTGGCAATAATTGCGGCAACGGTAGCAATGCCTATACCATAAAGCAGGAACCAGGCCGGCATAATTTCATAGAATGGATTATGCAGGTTTAAATCCATTACTTTTCCGTTATGCTGCAATAACCAAACTGCCTGCCCTAAATAGTTTATCACCAGACAGCTTTTTACATATATCCAGCTAACCTGGATATTGCTCCGCCCGCAATGGCCAAGGTCCGAGTATAAGGCTTCGGCGCCTGTTGTACATAAAAATACAGCGCCTAATATTATAAGCGCGTTTGGATTGGTACTTAGCAATACGTAAGCGTAATAAGGGTTTAAAGCCTTTATAACAATTGGCATTTGTACAACAAAAGCAAAGCCAAGCACTCCCATCATCGTAAACCATAGAAACATCATGGGGCCAAAAGCCCTGCCTACTAATGACGTCCCGAGCTGCTGTATAATAAAAAGCGCTATTATTATTGCTATAACAATGGGAACAGTATGTAAATCAGGATAAAAGGACTTTAACCCTTCAATTGCCGCCGAAACGGTTATTGGCGGGGTAATAATGCCATCGGCCAATAAAGCGCAACCGCCAATAACGGCAGGCAGGATAAGCCAGTTTGCCCGCCGCCTAACCAACGAGAACAAAGAGAATATGCCACCCTCGCCTTTATTATCTGCACGTAATGTAATAACTACGTATTTTAGCGTGGTTTGTAAAGTAAGTGTCCAAAAAATGCAGGATACACCCCCTAATATCAAAGTTTCTGTAATTTGCTGGGAGCCAACAATAGCTTTGAACACGTAAAGCGGCGATGTACCAATATCCCCATAAATTATCCCCAAACTGATGAGCAGCCCCGAAGCCGTTAATTTTTGCAGGTTTTTATGACTTGACATTTTAGCTTTTTAATTCCCAATTTTTAAAAATACAATTATAAACTTAAAATATTAAAAACCCACCCTGGAGGGCAGTTCAATTTGTCGCGTATTTGACTCACCCGGTCATCGCTTCGCTTGACCACCCTCTCTTTTGCAAGCAAAAAAGAGGGTAAAAAAATTGAAATATTGAAGCTAACCTTCTTTACGACGTGTCGTACAGGGTCAGCAAGCGAAGCGATGCTGGGTCCATAGGACTCCTGTGGAGGTGAGTAAATTATGCGCGCGACAAAATGATTTGCGCCCACCCTGGGAATTATCACGCCCTAAACGGGTTTAGGGCGTGATAATTTTCCCGTTTTCACAGGCTAAATGCGTTTAGGGCGTGATAATTTTTCCGTTTTCACAGGCTAAACGCGTTTAGGGCGTGAGAAAAAAATAGTGTATGTTTTGTTAAAATATTGTATATCAAACAAATATGAATTTTTTTTAACGAACAACGTTAAACACACCCAAAAAATAAAAAAAAATATTTTTTTTTAACGTCCAACGGACACCAATGTCAATATGACCCCTTGTGAGGTGATTCGGGAATGAATTTTATGAAACTTGTGGTGATTTACACAAATATACAAAATTTTGAGTGGATTGGCAAGGAATTCACTACTCACCACTCACCAATTCACCACTCACCACCCGGCTTAATTTTCGCCGTAAATTCCTTTGCAAATTTATGCAGCTTTGGCTGAATAACCGCTGCGCAATAAGGGTTGCCGGGGTTATTGGCAAAATAATCCTGGTGGTAACCTTCGGCTTTATAAAAAGCAGTTGCCGGGGTAATTTCTGTTACAATTGGCCGGTCAAAAATCTTTTCATTGGTCAAGGTTTTTATCATTGCTCCGGCTTGCTGCTTTTGTTCATCTGTATAATAAAATATTGCGGAACGGTACTGCGTGCCAACATCATTTCCCTGGCGGTTTAAGGTA
>DATCES010000526.1:0-2132 GCA_036509935.1 Mucilaginibacter sp. | reverse complement strand
TGAAATCTACCTGGTATTTTAAATCACCGCTATCCAATTGGGTTAAATCGGGTGCATCGTTATAAATACCAGCTTTTTTAAGTTTGCCGCCGTAGATCAAAATATTATTTGCTGTGCCGTGATCGGTGCCGTTGCTGGCATTTTGCTCAACGCGGCGGCCAAATTCCGAGAACGTCATTACCAGTGTATCATCAAGTTTGCCGGTTTGTTTAAGGTCTTTTATAAATGCGGCCACAGCATCGCCATATATTTTTAATTGCATGCCCTGTTGGTTTTGCTGTCCAACATGTGTGTCGAAACCGCTTAATGAGACATAATAAACACGGGTTTGCAAGCCGGAATTTATAAATTTAGATACTGTTTTAAGCTGGTTCCCTAATGCTGTTGCAGGATATTCGGCATTTACTTTATATGTTTTTGAAGTATTTTGAATATAATCAGCAGAAGAATAAGTTTCTATCATGGTTTTGTACAAATAGCCCAAATTATCCTCGTTCAGGTTAGCGTCCCCATGTTCATGCACCAGGTCTTTAAAAAAGGGTTCGCGGGTGGTTTGGTACAGTTTATTGGGGTCCTGCACAGCTATGCCTTTCATTTTGGCTCCCTTCATGGCAAGCGAAAGTGTATCATCAACCTCTATTGCGGTATAAGGGTTTTTACAGTTTTGGCAGTTTGAATCCAGGTAGCGGCCAATCCAGCCGGTAGTTAAAAACCGGTTTGAGTCGCTGGCGGTTTGCCATATATCCATCGACCTGAAATGTGACCTATCAGGATTAGGATAGCCAACAGAATTGATAATGCTCATTAACCCCTGGTCATAAATTTCTTTTAAAGCGGATAGATTAGGGTTCAATCCCTGCATATCATTCAGCTTGATAATATCGGTTTGGTTAATGGCGATGGTTTTGCGTTTTTGATAATAGGTATCATTCCCGTAAGGGACAATTGTATTCAAACCGTCATTACCACCTGAAAGTTGTATAATAACCAGGTTTTTATACCCTGTCAGGCTTCCTTTTGCAAGGGCTTCCAGCGGTTTTAAAAAAGTGGGTATCAATAACGCCCCTGATGCAAGCGTGGTATTCCTTAAAAAGTCGCGTCTTTTCATAATTGCCCCCTAACCCCCGCCAGCTGGCGGGGGATTTTTATATTGTGTTCAATTAATTTAATTTTTAGCCCCGCCCAAGCTAATTCTCCCTTTAGGGGGTTAGGGGGCTAACAAAGCTGGTATTCCGGTGTTGAAACCACTTCAATAACCATTGCTTTGGTATCGGTTGACTGATTAATATTATTTACCATGGTATCACTAAGTTTTGGCTCAAGCAAAAACTGTGCAATAGCAATTTTTGAAGTGTTTTTTGGGATGTTCTGCAAAAACCTGCCCCAATCGGGTTGGCTTTGCACCCGCGCACTTACAAATGGCTGCTGGTTGTGCACAGCGGCTATATACGCTTCATCTTCCGGATCGGCTTTGCCGTTAAAAGCAATAAGGCCGCCATCCAATAAGGTTGATGGTATTTTAAGCCTGAACATTAATGACGAACTGTCGATCCAATTCCGCCCTCCAGGCCATCCGGCAACATTGGGCGGATAAAAGAGGACCTGCCCGAGCACATGCTGAAACTGCAACAAAACCTCGGGCCGCTGGTAAGTGATATAAAATTGCCGATTTAAACCAACCAAAAACTCAACCGGGGATTTAATGAGGGCGCCCCTGTTTTTGTCGTCATAAAGCCAGCCGGCATTAAAAACATATTCGAGCAGCGGTTTTATTTCATAGTTGGCATTATAAAAAACATCCGACATTGCATTAACATGGGCAGGATCAGGAATTTCATTTACCAGGTAACTATACAATTTGTTGCTTATGAAATGTGCGGTCTCTTTTTTATCCAGCAACATATTCATAATATCTTCCCCGTTAAAATTACCGGTTTTACCGAGGAAGGTTTTTTGCCCGTCATCATGAAAAAACTTACGGTTAACAAATTCACCGGTTTTGTTAAAACCATAGCCTGTAAATGCCCTGGCCGATTCTTTAACATCATTTTCGGTATAATTTCCCCGGCCAATGGTAAACAACTCCATTAACTCACGGACGAAATTTTCGTTAGGATGGCCTTTCTGGTTTT
>DATCES010000525.1:0-10493 GCA_036509935.1 Mucilaginibacter sp. | reverse complement strand
CCCGGAGGCAATATTTCCAGTTACCATGTGGTTTTAACAAAGCTGGCCCAGTCATTACAGGGTTCCTATGTAGGCGCAACCAATTTGGGAACGCCCGGCCAGGAACAAACCCAACTAACCAGGGCGGTAGCAGGGCAACCAATAGGTTTGCTTTGGGGGCCTAAATATGAAGGTATTGACGCTAACGGCAAATACCTGTATTCTGATGGCAAGGGTGGTAAGGTACCATTTGCCCAGGCCGTTGACCAGGTTATCGGTAACGGTTTACCTAAATTTGAGTTTGGCATAAGCAATGAGTTCAAATACAAAAACTTTGATTTCAATTTCTTTCTGAGGTCATCAATCGGACATGACCTGATTAATACCTACCGCGCGTTTTATGAAAACCCGAATATTGCCAGCAGCTATAATATAGTTAACACCAAATATTACAATCCAAAAGTAACTGATGGGGCTGCATATAGCAGTAATGATGTAGAAAATGCATCTTTTATAAAGCTGGACAATGCAACCCTGGGTTATACTTTCCAAATGACCAAAAATGGCAAACCGGGGGCGATAAGCAGCTTGAGGGCTTTTATTTCGGGACAAAACTTGTTTACCATAACCAATTATACCGGTGTTGACCCGGAGGTGAGATATACCGATGGATTTCCGCCTAATGTGTTAGCTCCTGGTGTTGACCGGAGGGAAACCTGGGTTTATACCCGTTCATTCACCCTGGGACTTAATGTAGGATTTTAATTAATATTTTTCAAATTTAATACTTGCAATTATGAAACATTTATCATTAATAAAATATTCGCTCCTCGGAGTTTTGCTTGTTGCAGCATCATGTACAAAGCTGGATGAGAAATCATTGCTTTATGACCAGGTGACGGAGGATAATTTTTATAAAACAGATGGGCAGTTAGCCGCCGCTGTTGGGGCTGCTTATACGCCTATTTTTAATAATTATAACGGCCCTAATAACCCTTTCTTTGATTTGAATGAAGTAACCACTGACGAGATCGTAGTTCCAACACGGGGCGCCGACTGGGGCGACGGGGGCCACTGGGTGCGGATGAAAACCCATACCACCACCATTACTGACACGCGGCCTGCAGGTGCCTGGGGTTTCGGTTTTGGGGGCGTTACCACTTGTAACAAGCTTTTAGCTGCGCTGGCTGTCAGCAAATCGCCAAAAGCTGCCGCTTACGTTTCAGAACTAAAATGTTTACGGGCCATTTATTATTACTGGATGCTTGATTTGTTTGGCAATGTGCCTATTACAACCAGTTTTACGGATACAGCGCCACCTGCTACAAAAACCAGTGCGCAGGTATATGCTTTCGTTGAAAGTGAATTGCTGGCGAATATAGAGAGTTTGCCAAAAATGGGCACAGGGGATAGCCCGTATTATGGACGTGTTACTTATTATGTTGCCGAAGCTACTTTAGCCAAGTTGTATTTGAATGCGCAAACGTATACCGGCACGCCTCAGTATGATAAAGCGATTGCTGCCTGCGATGTGATTATCAATTCGGGTAAATATTCCCTGATGGCTAATTATGCCGATATTTTTTCACGGAATAATATTGGTTCCACTGAATCTATCTGGGCCATCCCTTTTGATGGTGTACATGCCGGCAACTTCAATATCCCTATGACTACTTTGCACATGCAGAGCCAGAACACCTATCAAATGAATGCGCAGCCCTGGAATGGATTTGCTTCAGTACAGGAGTTTTATCAGTCGTATATTGACCCGGTACAAAATCCTGGCCCGCAGGGAACCGTGGTTGGCCTTGATCCATCAGGAACACCCATCACCGGAACTGTAGACAAAAGGATGTTAAATAATTTTATAGTTGGCCCGCAATACCAGGGCGATGGAGTGACCCTACTGACTGACGGCGGAGCTGATGCAACCGATCCGGACGGCCCGCCTATTACCTTTACGCCTTATATAAACCAGTTGCAGCCCGCTGCATGGAGGCAATCAGGCGCCCGTATTGGTAAATGGCAATTTTATAAGGGGATGCAAGCCGGTTTAGATAATGATCTGGCAATTTACAGATACGCCGATATTTTACTGATGAAGGCTGAATTAGTAGCCCGGAAAAATGGCAATTGGAACGATCCCGTTACGCTTGCATTGGTTAATCAAATCCGTACAGTGCATGGCGGGGTTAATCCATTTGCCAGTTTAACTGCCGTTACCTTTTTAGCTGAACGTGGCAGGGAAATGTTTGCCGAAAGTTACAGAAGGCAGGACATGATCCGCTTTGGTACCTATAATGATGCGTACCGGTTCCATGCGGCAGATCCAGACACCCATGTAAATATATTCCCGGTACCATTACCTCAGCTTAATGCAAATCCAAACCTTAAACAAAACCCCGGGTATCCAAGTCAATAAAATACTTTTGGTTTTATTAAGGTAATCTTTTTAAGGAAAGCAAGTGATTTATTACTTGCTTTCCTTTATTACAAATAATTGTTGGCCTATGATTTCAGTATGGAACAAGATGACGCAGGAAGGATTAAATGAATATAATTATGAGGGGGGTATCAGCTGATTTTCAAAGATATTTTAAAATTATTTTGTATAAATTCCGCATAAAGCCCCTGCTGTTACCTGGCCTGGTGTTTCTGTTTTTGTTGAGTTGCAATTCAAATGAAAACCGGCGTGATCAAAAAAACAAACTTTTTACATTACTGCCCTCATCATCTACGGGAATAAATTTTGCCAATGATGTTAAATATACCGAACAACTGAATGTTTATACCTACCGTAATTTCTACAATGGCGGCGGGGTAGCCATTGGGGATATAAACAACGATGGGTTGCCCGATATTTTTTTTTGCGGCAATCAGCAATCAAACAGGCTTTACTTAAATAAAGGCAATTTTCAATTTGAAGACATTACAGAAAAAGCCGGGCTTTCTTCGGCCGGTGCCTGGTCAACAGGGGTTACCTTCGCCGATGTAAACGGGGATGGCCTGCTGGATATTTTTATATGCAAGTCCGGTGATTTTTCGGGCAAAAACCGAAAAAATCAATTATTTATCAATAATGGCGATCTGACGTTTACTGAAAGAGCGGCTGAATACGGGCTTGATATTACTGGTTTGTGCACACAGGCGGTTTTTTTTGATTATGACCATGATGGGGATCTTGATTGTTACCTCCTTAATAATCCATCCCGGTCGGTTGGTAATTATAATCAGGTTAAAGATCAGCGCAATATCCCCGATCCGTTTGGAGGAAATAAACTGTACAGGAACGATGGCGGCCATTTTACGGATGTAACCCGGCAAGCGGGTATTTACAGCAGCAAAATTGGTTTTGGTTTAGGCGCAACCATTGCCGATGTAAATGGCGATGGCTGGGACGATATATATATATCCAATGACTTTTTTGAACGGGATTACTTATACCTCAATAACAAAGACGGTACCTTTAAAGAGTGTTTGCCTGATGTTATCAGGGAATTGAGCCTAAGCTCCATGGGCGCCGATATTGCGGATATAAATAATGACGGTTACCCTGATATTTATGTGACCGACATGCTTCCTGAACCGGAAGCAAGATTAAAAACGAAAGCAGCTTTTGAAACCTGGGATAAATATCAATCCAATCTTCAGAACGGATATTATCAGCAGTTTCAACGCAATGTTTTGCAATTGAACCAGGGGCCAACCCCGGTTAAAAACACAAAACAAACACAGGTAAACTTTAGCGAAATAGGCCGTCTTGCGGGCGTGCAGGCCACCGACTGGAGCTGGAGCGCTTTGATCACC
The DNA here is from genome assembly GCA_036509935.1 of Mucilaginibacter sp. Lineage (GTDB taxonomy): Bacteria > Bacteroidota > Bacteroidia > Sphingobacteriales > Sphingobacteriaceae > Mucilaginibacter. The sequence goes on along the minus strand of DATCES010000525.1, from coordinate 6,707 downwards.
GACCTTGATAACGATGGGTTTAAGGATATTTTTGTGAGCAACGGCATTTATAAAGATTTAACTGATCAGGATTATATCCAATTCATGGCTAATCCAACCGAGGTTAGAAAAATGATGGGAAGCGAAAAAGAGGTTATAAGGAAGTTGATAGATAAGATGCCATCGCAGGCGATACCGAACTATGCTTTCCATAACAACGGGGACCTTACATTTACCAATAAAGCAAAAGAATGGGGTTTGGACCAACCGAGTTTTTCAAACGGATCGGCTTATGGGGACCTGAATAACGATGGTGCGCTTGACCTGGTGGTAAACAACGTGAACATGCCGGCCTTTGTGTACCGGAATAATAGCAGGAAGCTTTATCCTGAAAATAAGTTCCTGAAAGTGATCCTTCAGGGAGAAGGGAAGAACCGTTTTGGGATCGGCACACAGGTAACGGTTTACTATAACCATACGCTGAGCTACCAGGAACAGATGCCATCGCGTGGCTTTGAGTCGAGCGTGGACCCCCGTTTAAACTTCGGCTTAGGGAAAGCCAAACTGATCGATTCGGTGGTCGTAAAGTGGCCTGGCGGTAAGCAGAAGATATTAAAAGGGGTAATGCCCAACCAAATAATCACGGTGAAGCAAAGCGAGTCGGCGTGGCCAAAGAAAGCAAAGGTAAAACCGGCGCCAGCCAAAACCCTGTTTGCGCAGAGTGCGGATAACTACGGGATAGACTTTGTGCATAAAGAAGACGAATTTTCGGATTTTGACCGTGAAAAGCTGATCTTCCAGATGCACTCCACGGATGGCCCGCGTATAGCCAAAGGAGATGTAAACGGCGACGGACTGGAAGACTTCTACGTCTGCGGGGCGAAGGGCCAGCCGGGGGCCTTATATATCCAGACCAAAGAAGGCCGTTTTAAGCGGAGCAATGAGAAATTGTTTGACCAGGATAAAGGCAGCGAGGATACCGACTGTTTGTTTTTTGATGCGGATGGCGATGGTGACCTGGATTTATATGTATGCAGCGGGGGGAATGAGTTCTCGGCCAACTCCACTGAACTGATTGACCGGCTATATATTAATGATGGCAAAGGTAATTTCACCAAATCGCCGCAGGTATTGCCCTCGTTTCAGTTTGAGAGCAGCTCCTGCGTAACGGCAGCAGACTTTGACGGGGATGGGGACCAGGATTTGTTTGTGGGCGTGCGGTTAAAACCGGGCAAATATGGCTATCCTTGTAAAGGATATATCCTGGAGAACAATGGCAAAGGCGTTTTTACGGATGTTACCGATAAGGTAGCCCCTGGCTTAAAGGACCTGGGTATGGTTACGGATGCGAAATGGTTTGACTATGACCGTGACGGGAAACCAGACCTGGTGGTTTGCGGCGAGTATATGCCGATCAGGATCTTCCATAATGAAGGCGGTCATTTAAAAGAAGTAACTGCGGCAGCGGGGCTGAACAACAGCAATGGCTGGTGGAACAGGATACAGATAGCGGATATAGACGGGGACGGGTATCCTGATATAGTGGCCGGCAACCATGGATTAAACTCCAGGTTTAAAGCCAGCCGGGCGAAGCCGGTAAGTATGTATGTTGGGGATTTTGATGAAAATGGCGCTACCGAACAAATTGTATGTACCTATAACGGGGATAAACAATACCCGATGGTATTACGGCACGACCTGGTAGGGGAACTGCCCTACCTGAACACGAAATACCAGCGGTATGACCAATACAAGGAACAAACGATGGACGACATTTTTGGCAAAGAGGAGTTACAAAAGATGACTAAACTGGATGCTTATGAAATGCGGAGCAGCGTAATAATGAATAACCGAAACGGTACCTTTACGATGAAGCCCTTACCCGTTGAAGCGCAGTTTTCAACGGTATTCGGGCTGGTGGTTAAAGATTTTGACGGGGATGGGAAGAAGGACATCCTGCTGGGGGGCAACTTTTACCAGTCGAAACCGGAAGTGGGGATATATGATGCCAGCTATGGCTTGCTGCTCAAAGGGGATGGGAAGGGCGGCTTTAAAGCGGTTAAGCCCCAAACCAGCGGGATAGTTGTTAAAGGGGCTGTACGTGATATTGCAGCAATAAAGGCAGGAAAGAAAAATCTGCTGATTTTTGCTAAAAATAATGATAAAACAGAAATATTAAGCGTTAAATAAGATGGATACACTTCATGTAAACAATAAATCAAAGGCTCAAAATACTTATGATGCCATTGTTATCGGATCAGGCATTAGCGGCGGATGGGCTGCTAAAGAATTAACTGAAAAAGGTTTAAAAGTATTAATGCTTGAACGTGGCCGAAACTATGAGCATATTAAAGATTATGTTACGGCCAACAAAGACCCATGGGAATTTGAACACCGGGGTACTGCTACCTTCCAGCAAAAAAAAGACAACCCTGTTATATCCCGTGACTGGGCCATGTACGGAACCGCAGCACAGGAGCCACTTATGAAATCCTGGGTAAACGAAAAAGATTGCCCTTATGTGGAAGTAAAGCCATTTACCTGGTGGCGCTCCTACCAGTTAGGCGGCAGGTCAACTTTGTGGGGCAGGCAAAGTTACAGGTTGAGCGATTTTGATTTTGAAGCAAATGCAAAAGATGGCATCGCTGTTGACTGGCCCATTCGCTATAAAGAGATGATGCCGTGGTATGACTATGTAGAAAAATTTGCTGGGATAAGCGGGTCTAAAGAAGGTTTAGCCCAATTGCCTGACGGGCATTATTTACCACCTATGCAACTGAATTGCGTAGAGAAAGATGTAGCATCAAGAATAAAAGCTTTTTATAAAAACCAGCGGCACATGTTTATAGGCCGTGTGGCCAATCTTACAGCGCCCCTTCAAGCCAGAACACAATGTCAGTTTAGAAACAGGTGTTGGGAAGGCTGCCCCTTTGGTGGCTATTTCAGCACACAATCTTCAACGCTGCCTGCTGCAATGGCCACGGGGAATTTAACGGTCAGGCCTTTTTCAATAGTAACAAAAATATTGTACGATAAGGATACCAGGAAAGCAACCGGTGTTGAGGTGCTGGATGCAGAAACAAACCAGACTTATGAGTTCCACTCTAAAATAGTTTTCCTGAATGCTTCTACCCTGAACAGTGCATGGGTTTTGATGAATTCGGCAACTGATGTATGGCAAGGGGGCTTAGGCAGCAGCAGCGGTGAATTAGGGCATAACATTATGGATCATCATTACATGCTCGGTGCAGAGGGAACGGTAGAAGGCTATGAAGACAAATACTATTTTGGGCGTAGGGCAAATGGTTTTTATATTCCGCGCTTTGCCAATTTGTTTGGCGATAAAAGGGATTTCCTGCGGGGCTATGGTTACCAGGGCAATGCCAGCAGGGACGGCTGGAGTCGTGAAATAGCAGAAATGAACATCGGCGCCGGTTTTAAAGAAGCGCTTACTGAACCAGGTGCATGGCATATTGGCGCAACGGGTTTTGGAGAAATATTACCCTACCACGATAATAAAATAACGCTCGACAAAAACGTGAAAGACAAGTGGGGGCTGCCTGTACTTGCTATGGATGCCGGTTTGAAAGAGAATGAACTCAATATGCGCAAAGACATCATTAAAGAATTGGTTGCTATGTATGAGGTTGCCGGGATAAAGAACATCACAACATGGGACAAAAATTATGCTATCGGCCAGGGTATCCACGAAATGGGAAGCGCGCGCATGGGTAAAGATCCCAAAACATCAGTCCTTAATGCACATAACCAGGTTTGGGATGCGAAAAATGTTTTTGTAACTGATGGCGCCTGTATGACCTCAAGCGCTTGCCAGAATCCATCGCTTACCTATATGGCGCTAACAGCACGTGCTGCTGAATTCGCCGTGGAGGAGTTAAAAAAAGGTAATATTTAAAATTTAAACATTATGAACAGAAGAGACGCCATATCAAGAGTTGCCTTAATTTTAGGAGGTACCGTAATAGGAGCTGAATTTTTTATAAGCGGGTGTAAATCAACACCTGAAAAAGTGCATGAGTTGTTCAATACAGATAATGTTGCTTTTTTGGATGAGGTTGCCGAAACAATCTTGCCTGCAACCGGTTCACCCGGAGCTAAAGAAGCAAAAGTGGGTAGCTTTATGGCCCTTATGGTAAAGGACTGTTATACGCCGGAAGATCAGGTGATATTTGTAAATGGTATATCAAAATTGGATGACGACTGTAAAAAGAAGCAAGGTAAAGCATTTTTAGAATGTGATGCTCAACAGCGTACCGTGTTTTTAACAGGGCTTGATAAGGAACAAAAAGAATATACCACGCACAAAAAGAAGAATGAGCCTCATCATTATTTCAGAATGATGAAAGAACTGACACTTTTAGGCTATTTTACATCAGAACCAGGATGTACCAAAGCATTACGATATGTGGCCGTACCCGGAAGGTATGATGGGAATTTAGCCTATAAAAAAGGCGATAAAGCCTGGGCCACTACCTGAAAATTAATATTGGTCACTACATACAGCAAAAGAAGATGGCCCGTTGAATAGAAATAATAATTTTAAAAATATAAACTAATAATTACGCAAATGAAATACAACATATTATTTACCGCATTACTTACAGGCAGTTTTTTTGTGGCAAGCGCGCAACAAACTGCAAAACCTGAAGATACTGAGATATGGCAACCCGTACCCAGATTGGTTACACCCGGAGCTACTTTCAGGGATGCGCCATCTGACGCTATTATTTTATTTGACGGGGAAAATCTTAATCAGTGGGTATTAACTAAAGACACCACTTCCCCGGCTAAATGGATAGTTGCAAATCATGTAATGACTGTAAATAAAAGCGTCGGGGATATTCAAACCAAAAGGCGTTTTATGGATTTTCAATTACATGCAGAATATCAGATCCCGGCCAATATAACCGGGTCAAACCAGGCACGCGGGAATAGCGGGATTTTTTTAGCCGCGTTTCCATGGGGTGCCGGCGGGTATGAATTACAGGTACTCGACAATTATAATAATCCAACCTATGTAAATGGCCAGGTGGGTAGTATTTACAAACAATCAATTCCCTTGGTTAATGCAGCCCTGCCGCCGGGCAAATGGCAAACTTATGATGTAGTTTGGACCGCCCCGCGATTTAATGATGATGGATCATTAAAATCACCTGCCCGTGTTACCGTTTTTCATAATGGCATCCTTGTTCAAAATAATTATGCATTAAAAGGCGATACACCTTATATAGGTCAGCCGGCATATCGTAAACATGGCCCTTCACCCATTAAGCTGCAGGCCCATGGCGATAAAAGTGAGCCTATAAGTTACCGTAACATCTGGGTAAGGGAGTTGTAACAGTATTGTTTAGTTTCGCATTTAAAAATCTTTTTGCGCTCAGGTTATTCTGAAAAGTATAATAGGTATTCATATAATTAGGATCTTCTGAATAAACAGGATGATTTTGAAATATTTGAATTACGGCAGAATTAGGAGGAGCAAGGGCATCTAATACTGTGTCTTTTTAAATATAATTAAACATTTATTGAAGCTTTTTAACAAATTCTGGCATTATTTCACAATGTAATGACAGAACTTAGCGACCGCTTGTTCCGCCGTTATAGCAAATCGGCGATCAATTACCTGAAACTATCGAACTTTTGATTAAACATCCCTGGTTCGCTATTTCGGTGAGTTTGGCACATATTAACCAACAGAAAAACCTCTTATTTATAAACTTAAATTATCGAAAATGAATTTAAAACGTTTAACTATTGCACTGGCAGCCCTAATGATTGGAAACATTTGCCAGGCCCAAACAACCGACATGGCGGTAAACGAGGATTTTAAACCCTCTACTTTAAATCAGCCATTTCAACAATACCCACAGGTTAACTCCCAGGGGTATGCAAGGTTTCGCATATTAGCGCCAAAGGCAGACAGCGTTCGTGTAACTCTTGGATTAGGTGGACAAGGCGGAACAAAATTGACAAAAGGGGCAGATGGTTATTTTACAGGTACAACCGCCGGCCCAATGGTTGAGGGCTTTCATTACTATCACATTATAATTGATGGTGGAGTTTTTAATGACCCGGGGACAGGAAATTTCTATGGCTCCCAACGTTGGGAAAGCGGTATCGAGATACCTGCACATGACGAGGATTTTTATGCTTTGAAAGACGTTCCGCACGGTAATGTGCAACAAATTCTATTCCCATCAAAAAGTACGAACGTACCTGGGCGCAGGGCCCTTGTTTATACCCCTCCGGGTTATGAAAAAGGTAATACCAAATACTCTGTATTATACCTGCAGCATGGTTGGGGGGAAGATGAAACTGCATGGAGTACTCAAGGCCACGCTAACCTGATTATGGACAATATGATAGCTGAAGGCAAAATAAAACCATTTATTATAGTAATGACCTATGGTATGACCAATACCGGCAGTGCGCCAGGTGGCCGTCGGCCAGGTGGTGCCCGTCCTGCTGGTGCTCCTGCCGGCAGCCCCGGGGCTCGCCCTGCAGGTGGTGCACTTCCTGCCGGTTTTGGCTCTAATGCTGCCTTCCAAACCGTTTTGGTTGACGAGTTGGTCCCTTATGTTGATGCTCATTTCCGCACAATTGCCAATAAAGAACATCGCGCAATGGCAGGCCTTTCAATGGGTGGTATGGAAACACACTCAATTACTTTAGCTAAACCCGAAGTGTTTGATTACTACGCTTTATTA
>DATCES010000524.1:0-3197 GCA_036509935.1 Mucilaginibacter sp. | reverse complement strand
TTCAGCCTGCTGATCTATGCGTAAATAAATAGTAATGTTTTTTTGCTTAAGAATCTGTTCAAGCTTGTCAATAGTTTCTTTAACTGTTAGCTTGCTCAACCTTGTACTGATACCTTTATTTTCCATCGTTTTATTATTTTTATTTGAAAATGCTTTTTTAGCTATTTGCACAGCCTGGCCGCAATCATGAGGCATTAATGTTCAAATACCAAATCCAATAATTTACTGTTCTTTCAGGTGTAGTCATTTTTGGAAAATACTATTATCATTGTTATAATTCTCCCGGTAGTTTTAATAATTTCCCGCCCGTCCATTCTGTATTTTTAAGTGCTCATTTATTTGAGTGATTAAGTTAGAACATAATTGAAGGCTTTAACCCGAGTATGTATTTCAATCTTATGCTTTGCCCTGATGTATCAGGATCTATCTTTAGATCTGCACCAGTGAAACGAGTATAGGACGCGTTTTCGTTTTCCTGATCCTTAGCAGTTTTTAGCATTTCAACAGATAATAGATTCCCCGGAATGTTGGCACCAATCCAGCGCTTATCCGGTTGTTGTTGCCACGTTACCAAAGCGAATACTGAGCCAGGTAAACATTTATCATCACCCAATTGAGCTGTTTTCCTCGCAGCGTCATTACCGTATAGTGTTGACATGGTAGATAGCTTTTTGTTAATGGTAGATGCGATTACCTTAAGTCCCATTTGGCTGAAATTAAAATTAGCCGGCAAGGAAGCCTCCTTATTCAACTGCCCCACATTTGGAGTCGTATTGTGCTCACTACATGAGAATGTTATTAAACCAAGAACAAATAAGATACGTACTGAAAGTTTCATAAGATTAATGTTGAAGTGGTTGAGTAAATACAAAATCGTTATCACTTACCGGTTTATGGCAATTAACGCATTCATTGGCAAACAATACCGTTTTGCCGTAAGGCACCAGTTTAGGTGTTTTGAATCGGGCAAAGCCCCATCCATGAGTAGAAGCGAATTTTGCATCGTCCTTGATCATATACTCTATTTGTTTAAACGCACCTGTAGTAATATTTCCCTGGTTATCAGCTATCTGATCCCAAGCCACTTTAGCGAAGATGGTACCGTTTGGCCACGGATTGATCTGATGATTTTTTATAGCCGTTATTGCAATATTGTTGCCGAATATTACCCGCATTGTTCCATTATCAAAACGATCTGTAGTACTAATAGGTTGCCAATTTTTATAGTCGGGAATAAACTCAATACCATTAAGTGTTTTTGGTAAGGGCGCTTGTTTCGTTGTGGCATTTTTATCCAGTAAAACGTATTGTTTGTTACGATCTGCCATCCTTGCGCTATCCAATGGTTTGTTACCCGACATACTTATTAAATATGCTTTTAAAACCGCCATTTCACTTGCAGATACTTTTGCGGAGGTATGCACTATCTCATATTTTTTGATAGGCATTGCACCAGTGCTAATCTGATTAAGGTATTCCCATAATTTGCCGCTGCGCTCAGCAGGAGCCAGCTTATCCCATTCTGAAAAGTTCAACACTTTGCGTCCGTCTTTTACATCTGCTGCAACCATCCATGATACGGGGACGATTTTATCATACCACCGTAGGTTGGTTTCGTTTGAGTGGCAATCATAACAGCCACGGCGCATAATGGCTTTTACATTTGCCGGTGCTTGCAAATCACCTGTTATCGGAGGATTAACAACATCCATTCGCTTAATTTGCAATAAGGAAAAAATGATAATGAAAACTCCGGCGATAATCAGTAAATAAACTTTCCGGGGTATGCTTTTTTTAGTTTTCATAATTTCATTTTAAGTGATAAAGTGTTTTCATAAGCTTCTTCAAATTAAATATTTATTGCGGTAAACCTGGCAAAAACAGGAGTATATCTTGCCCGATATCATCACAATTCGTTTCGAGGGCAAAATGCCCGGTGTTATAAAATTTCACAATTGTATTTGGGTCATCTATCTTAAACGCTTCGGCACCGGCAGGTGAAAAGTAGGGATCTTTACTTCCCCATACTGCCAATATTTTTGGTTTGTATTTGCGGAAATATGCCTGGAATTCAGGGTACAATTCCACGTTTGTACGGTAATCCAGCAGCAGATCCAATTGTATCTCCACATTTCCCGGCCTTTCCATTTGGTGGTTGTCGATATAGATCCCTTCCGGCGAAATTAACGATTGATCGCTTACACCATGCCTATATTGATAATTGATACCATCCAGTGTAAAATACTTCCGTAAAGCATCGCGGTTTTGTTTAGTGTCATGTTCCCAATAAGCTTTTACAAGACCGTCACTCCAGTCCAGCAATCCTTGTTCATATGCGTTCCCGTTTTGTGATATGATTCCGCTTATCTTTTCCGGGTTTGCCAATGCCAGCCTTAAGCCAACTGGTGCGCCGTAATCAAAAATGTAGATAGAAAAGCGTTTTAAACCCATGTTATCAATAAAGGACTGCATGGTTTTGGCAAGGTTGGCAAATGTGTAAGAATATTTGTTCCGATCAGGAGCATCTGAGAAACCAAAGCCTGGAAGATCGGGAGCGATGACATGATATTTTTTACTTAGAATAGGAATCAGATTCCTAAACATGACTGATGATGTAGGATAACCATGCATCAGTAAAATAGTGGGCGCATTCTTTGGACCAGCTTCACGATAAAAAATATTCAAACCTCCCGCGTCAATTCTGTTATAATGAACAGGATAATTTTCCATAGTGTCCTTTTTTATTTGTTTAATATTATTTGCCTGCGCTGTTAAGTGGGATGTCGCCATTGATATTGGCAACATCAGCATACTCACAAAAAATGTTTTCATATCTGTTTGGCTACGCCCGATTATTTTTTGCTAAGATTCGCCTTGCTGCATCACTGGCAACTATGAATCCGGCCGCCATCATAATGATATCTTTGATTACTAACCGACCACCTCCGGAGAGATAAGGAAACCCATGTTGTGCTCCTCCTAAATCGGGAACATACACCTCCGGTGTTGTTATCAAAAAAGAAAGCGTGACCAGCGACATCCCAAAAGTAAGTAGCCCACCCAAGACGCCTATTGTTGGAAACCAAATTCCCAAAAGTGTCAGGATGCCAATTGCAACAATTACAGTGCCTAAAAAATAGGAAAACACATAAGTACCATTGCTTTTATTCCATTCTATATTTGCTGGTACTACCTGG
>DATCES010000523.1:0-4561 GCA_036509935.1 Mucilaginibacter sp. | reverse complement strand
GCCATCCTTAATCTCTTGTCTGCTTTTTTCTATCTTAGCAACAAATTCAGGATTATATGGGCTTTTTTTTACTTTAAAATCTACGTTTAAAGCTTTCATGAATGCTTTTAATGCATTCAATTGCTCTTTATTAGCCGGATGTGCGATTAATGTTTCCATTATACAAATGTATAGAATTATGATTAAAACGACTAACACAGGCTGTATTTTTAAACAACTGCAAGATTCCAAAAATAGATTATTTTTATTTGCATTTATTATTACCTGATTGAATTGGATTAAGTTTATTGTTGAGTCATTTTTACGCTCATGGTTAAATAACGCAATCAAGCTAATCAACCAGTCAAATTAATCAACCAACAATGAAACAATATCTCGGCCTGATGGCTCATGTAATGGAAACCGGCGCTCAAAAACACGACCGTACGGGCACAGGCACGTTAAGCGTATTTGGTTACCAGATGCGCTTTAACCTGCAGGATGGCTTCCCGATGGTCACCACAAAAAAGCTGCACCTGAAATCGATCATTCACGAGCTGATATGGTTTTTAAGCGGCGACACCAATATCAAATATTTAAAAGATAATGGTGTGCGCATCTGGGACGAATGGGCTGATGCCGAAGACAACCTCGGCCCCGTTTACGGGTATCAGTGGCGTTCATGGCCAAAACCTGATGGCGGGCATACCGACCAGATAAGCCAGATAGTAAACCAGATAAAAACAAACCCCGATTCGCGCCGCATGATCGTTTCCGCATGGAATGTAGCCGACGTTAACAAGATGGCGCTCCCACCCTGCCATTGTTTGTTTCAGTTTTATGTTGAGCCGCCGCCCCCTAACCCCCTAAAGGGGGGACAAAGAGGGAAACTTTCGTGCCAGCTTTATCAGCGCAGCGCGGATATTTTTTTGGGGGTGCCTTTTAATATTGCTTCTTATGCACTGCTTACCATGATGGTAGCCCAGATATGCGATCTTGATTACGGCGACTTTATACATACCTTCGGCGATGCTCATTTATACAACAACCATTTGGAACAGGCCACACTACAGTTAAGCCGTGAACCGAGGCCTTTACCAACCATGAAGATAAACCCGGACGTGAAAGATATTTTTGGATTTAAATTTGAGGATTTTACTTTGGAAAATTATGATCCCTGGCCACATATTAAAGGTGCGGTGGCTGTGTAACATTGTTTTGTTATAAAATTTCGTAAATTTGATTATGACTACAATGCAATTAAAAACCGAAATACAAAAAACACTTGATCAGTTTCCTGAAGATACTTTAACCGACATATTAAATTATTTAAAACTGGTTCAACATCAATCGCATGATCAGGTCAAATTCAGTAATAATATAAAAAAAATCCTCGTTGAAGACAAAGAACTTTTTGAAAGGCTTGCTAAATGATCGACCTGGAAACCGCTGAGAAATTTCATAATATGCTTATTGAAAAATTTGGTGGAAGCGAAGGAATAAGAGATAAAGGTTTGTTACTTTCTGCTTTGGCCAGACCCTATGCTACTTTTGATCAACTCGATTTATATCCCTCTGCTATTGAAAAAGCATCTGCAATTTTTGAAAGTTTAATAATTAATCATCCTTTTATTGATGGCAATAAACGAATAGCTTATTTTTTAATGAGATTTACTTTGCTTGAATTTGATTTAGATGTTTTAGCTACTCAGGATGAAAAATACGAGATGACAATTGCTGCAAGTAAAGGCGAGATCAGAATAGCGGAAATACAACTTTGGATAATGGAAAAGCTAATAACAAACAAATGATAGTAACCATAGTAGTTGCCATTTCCGAAAACCATGTCATCGGCAAAGACAATAAACTGCTTTGGCACCTGCCAAACGACCTTAAACATTTTAAGGAAATCACCACAGGGCATACCATTATTATGGGCCGTAAAACTTACGAGTCGGTAGGCAAGCCGCTCCCTCAACGGCGGAATATAATAGTTACACGGCAGGGAATTACTATTGACGGTTGCGAAGTGGTAAATTCTATGGAAGCTGCGTTAGCGTTATGCGCCGGCGAAAATGAAGTGTTTATTGTTGGCGGGGCCCAAATTTATAAACAGTCCATTCATTTAACCGATCGTATCTATCTAACTATCGTACATAAAAAATTTGAGGGCGACAGCTTTTTCCCTGAAATTAATAAGCCGGAATGGAAAGAAGTTTTTCGTGAAGACCATCAACCCGATGAAAAAAATTCTTTGCCGTATTCTTTTATCACTTATGAGCGGCAGAAGTAGCTTAAAGCAAAAAGGCCAAAGCAGAAAGCATTTTTACGCTATATACAAACTTTAAATTCATATCGTTAAACCAGCTTTCACCTTTTCGCTTTAAGCCTTTTGCTTCTTCTTATTTTGTTTCAATTAAAAATTTCATGCTTAGGAAATTTTATTAGATTTGCCGTCTTATTTAAAAACCGTATAAACTAATTAATTACATATTATAATTCACAATGCAAGGTAAAGGGGTAGTTAAATTTTTCGCCATATTGCTGGCTGTCGTATGCTTATACCAGCTATCATTTACTTGGGTGGCCCATAAAGTTGAAAACGATGCACAGGTTTATTCTAAAGGGGATACCACAAAGTATAAGGCATACCTGGACTCTATTTCAACCCAGCCGGTATATCCGGTATTAAAGCACAATTACCAATACGTTAAACAACGGGAACTTGCCCTTGGTTTGGACCTTGAAGGCGGCATGAGCGTAACCATGCAGATCTCCTTAAACGAACTGGTTAAAAAGTTATCCAATAACAACACCGATGTGGTTTTTAACCAGGCGCTGGTTAATGCCCAGGCTGATACTAAAACCAGCCAGGCTAATTATATAACCCTATTTGTTGATGAATATGAGAAGCTTGACCCTAACGGAAAGTTGGCTGCTATTTTCTCGACAAAAGATAACCAGGACCATCTTAAAATTAATGCGTCAAACAGCAAGGTTGAAACCTATCTTAAAGACGAGGCAGAAACTGCCGTACAGCAATCATATACCATTCTGAATAACCGTATTGACCAGTTTGGGGTTGTAAACCCTAATATCCAGTTGCAGCCGGGGACAGACCGCGTATTAATTGAACTGCCAGGGATAAAAGAACCGGACCGTGTACGTAAACTTTTATCAGGTACCGCTAAACTTGAGTTTTATCAAACTTATGACAACAGCCAGGCTTACCAGTTGCTTTCCAATGTCAACAGTTTAATAGCAGCAAAAATCAAGGCCACCAAAGCAGTTAAAATAGATACTACAAAAACTAATGCCAAAACATTAGCCGCCGCGAAAGATACCACTGCGGCTAAAGGTGGTTTGGCTTTATTAAATAAAGTTCAAAAAAATGCATCAAAAGATACATCGTCTTTAAGCAGCAAAACAAAATCAAATGACCAATACCCATTGTTCAATGTGCTGCAGCCAATGATGTACCAGGGGCAGAATAATCAACTGCAATTAGCCCCCGGCCCGATCGTGGGCCATGCCGATGTAAAAGATACCGCAAAGGTTGATCAATACCTGCGCAGCCCCGATGTGAAGGCGACTATACCGCAAAGCATGAAATTTCTTTGGTCGGTAAAGCCAATGCCCAATACCAAAACTTTTGAATTATTTGCAATAAAGCTCGTTGGCGCCGATAACGGGCCGGTATTGTCAGGAACTGTCGTTATCGATGCCCATAACGATGTTGATCAAAAAGGGAGCCCGGAAGTAATCATGGTCATGGATTCAGACGGGGCTGAAAAATGGAGCAGCATAACTGCGGCAGCTTCGGCAAATCCAAATAATAAACAGTCTATTGCTATTGTTCTGGATGGTAATGTTTATTCGGCGCCTGTTGTTGAAAATACAATTTCCGGCGGTGTTTCCTCTATTTCGGGCAACTTTACCACCGAAGAGGCCAAAGATTTAGCAAATGTATTAAAGGCAGGCCGTTTACCTGCGCCGGCGCATATTATCGCCGAAGCTGTTGTAGGCCCTTCCTTAGGACAGGCAGCCATTCATGCAGGTTTTTTGTCGGCCCTTATCGGGTTGCTGGTAGTGCTCATATTTATGATCGCCTACTATAACCGTGCAGGTACCGTAGCGGTGATCGCCGTTATTATAAACATCTTCTTCCTGATGGGTGTACTGACCAGCCTCGGCGCCGTGTTAACCATGCCGGGCGTTGCGGGTATCGTGCTCACTTTAGGTATATCTGTGGATGCCAACGTACTGATTTATGAACGTGTGCGCGAGGAACTCGCACTTGGAAAATCAATCCGGATAGCAGTAAGCGATGGTTTTAAACATGCCTTATCCTCCATCCTCGATTCAAATATAAGTACCTTCCTAACAGGTTTGATCCTGTATGTTTTCGGTACAGGCCCGATAATGGGATTTGCCATTACTTTAATGATCGGTATTATCACTTCCTTATTCTGCTCACTGCTCATATCGAGGCTTATATTTGAATATATGCTCGAAAAAGGATGGGATTTTAAGTTCTCCAATCCATGGAGTTCACATACCTTTAAAAATGCCAATTATGCCT
>DATCES010000522.1:0-4921 GCA_036509935.1 Mucilaginibacter sp. | reverse complement strand
CTTCGGTATTGCATTTAAATACAACACCGTCTTTTTGCATTATTTCAATACGACGGTCAATGATCCATTTCTCCAGTTTAAAATCAGGGATACCGTACCGCAGCAACCCACCGGGACGGTCGTCACGCTCGTAAACCGTTACCGCATGGCCCGCCTTGCTCAATTGCGCGGCGGCTGCCAATCCTGCCGGGCCGGAGCCAACGATGGCAACCTTTTTACCTGTTTTAATTAAGGGCGCAACCGGCTTTACCAGGTTTTTCGAATACGCTATCTCAATGATATGCTTTTCAATTTCTTCGATAGCTACTGCAGGTTTATTGATCCCCAGTACGCAGGCCGACTCGCAGGGGGCCGGACAAATCCTCCCGGTAAATTCTGGGAAGTTATTAGTTGACGATAAAATGTGGTAAGCTTCTTCCCAGTTTTTACGGTAAACAGCATCATTAAACTCAGGGATTATATTGCCCAGCGGGCAGCCCGAATGACAAAAAGGGATACCGCAATTCATACAGCGCGCCGATTGCTGGTTGAGTTTTTCATCGGTATATAAATGAACAAATTCGTTGTAATTTTTTATACGTTCCGCAGCCGGCACCTTTTCGGGAAGTTCCCTGCCAAACTCCTTAAATCCTGTTATTTTTCCCATTAACCTATAGTTTGATATGCTGATTTTTCTAAAACTTTTTTATACTCTTTCGGGAACACCTTAACAAATTGCGAAGATGCTTTTCTCCAGTTGGCCAGCAGATGCTGCGCTACCTTGCTGCCTGTTAAATGAACATGCTTATGCAACAAGGCAATGATCTGTTCTTCATCCTGTATCGATAAAGGATCGAGGTCGACCATTTCGGTATTGCAATTTTCGCTGAAGGTGTTGTTGGGGTTATAAACCCAGGCAATGCCGCCGCTCATCCCTGCAGCAAAGTTCCGGCCTGTTTCACCCAATATCAATGCGCGGCCGCCTGTCATATATTCACAACCATGATCGCCTATGCCTTCAACAACCGTAGTAGCGCCCGAATTGCGTACGGCAAAACGTTCGCCTGCCATACCGCGGATAAATACCTCGCCCGATGTAGCGCCATATAAGGCTACATTGCCGATGATGATATTTTCTTCAGGCGTAAAAGTTGCCCTTTCGGATGGGTAGATAGCCAGTTGCGCGCCTGATAATCCTTTCCCTACATAGTCATTGGCTTCGCCTTCCAGCTCAAAAGAAATCCCTTTGGCGGCAAAAGCGGCAAAGCTTTGCCCGGCGGAACCCTTGAATTTAAAGTTTATGGTATTATCCGGCAAGCCCGAAGAACCATATTGTTTAGAAATTTCATTTGATAATAAAGTGCCTATGGTACGGTCAACATTCCTTACATCGAATGTCGCGAACACAGGGGTTTTATCCAGCAGGGCCGTTTGCGCTGCTTCCAGGAGCCGCCAGTCGAGGATATTATCCATGCCGTGATCTTGTTTTTCGCTGTTATACAAGGTCATATCCTTTGGGTGGTTTACCGGCTGCAGTATGCCCGAAAGATCGATTTTTTTGGCTTTCCAGTTGGTAAGGCCATCCTTAACTTTCAAAAACTGTATACGTCCAACCATTTCATTAACGGTACGGAAACCAAGTTCGGCCATAATCCCGCGCAGTTCCTCGGCCATAAAGCGGAAAAGGTTAACCACATGTTCGGGTTTGCCCGAAAATAATTTTCTTAATTCAGGGTCCTGTGTTGCAACGCCAACAGGGCAGGTATTCAGGTGGCATTTGCGCATCATAATACAGCCGCCGGCAACCAATGCAGCAGTAGCAACACCCCATTCTTCGGCCCCCATTAAACAGGCAATCGCCAAATCACGCCCTGTTTTTAATTGCCCGTCTGTTTGTAACACTATCCTGCTGCGCAGTTTATTGCGAACCAAAGTCTGGTGGGCTTCGGTTAAACCAAGTTCCCAGGGTAAACCTGCATGTTTTATTGAGCTGATAGGCGATGCCCCTGTGCCGCCATCGTAACCAGCAATCAGGATAACATCGGCATGTGCTTTGGCTACCCCGGCCGCGATGGTGCCAACCCCGGCTTTTGAAACCAGTTTTACATTGATACGCGCAGTGCGGTTGGCATTCTTAAGATCGAATATTAACTGCGCCAAATCTTCTATCGAATAGATATCATGGTGCGGCGGTGTCGAGATCAAACCAACTCCGGGAGTAGAGTGGCGTGTCTTTGCGATCCAGTCATCAACTTTATGACCGGGCAATTGCCCGCCTTCGCCGGGTTTTGCACCCTGCGCCATTTTTATTTGCAGTTCATCAGCATTGGTAAGGTAGTTTGAAGTAACCCCGAAACGCGCCGATGCTACCTGCTTAATGGCCGAACGCATGGAATCGCCGTTTGGCAAAATCTTGTACCTCATTTCATCCTCACCACCTTCGCCGGTATTGCTTTTCCCGCCTATGCGGTTCATCGCAATTGCCATCGTACTATGCGCCTCATGCGAAATAGAACCAAATGACATGGCACCTGTTGCAAAGCGTTTCATAATATTTTCGGCAGGCTCAACGTCATCTATGCTGATAGATTCGCGATGATGGGCAAAATCAAGCAAACCCCTGATGGTAAAGTGTTTTTCGGTTTGCTCATTTATTTCTTTTGCATAGTTTTTATAGATAGAATAATCGTTACTGCGGGTGGCATGCTGCAACAAATGGACAGTAGTAGGATTAAACAAGTGCGATTCACCCCGACGTTTCCACTGGTAAATACCGCCATCTGGCAATAAGTGATCTGCGCTTTTTGCGCCAAAGCCTATACGGTGCTTACAAAGCGATTCCCGTGCAATTTCATCCAACCCTAAGCCGCCAATGCGGGTCACCGAGCCGGTAAAATATTTGTCAACTACCGATTGGTTGATCCCTAATATTTCAAAAACCTGTGAGCCATGATAGGATTGCATCGTAGATATCCCCATTTTGGAGAATATCTTCAGCAAACCGTCATTAACAGACTTAACGTAGTTCCTTAACAGCGTTTTTGTATCCAGGCTGGTCTCCAAACTATTGTTATTTTTCAGGGTCTCAATAGTTGATAAAGCAAGATAAGGATTGACAGCAGTAGCGCCAAAAGCAAGTAAACATGCAAAATGGTGCACTTCCCATGTGTCGCCGGTTTCAACAACCAGCCCAACCGCCCCGCGGCGCCCGCTCCTGATCAAATGGTGATGTACCGCCGACACTGCGAGTAACGATGGTATAGGCGCATGTTCCGAATCAATAGCACGATCAGATAGGATTAATACTTCAAACCCATCATCAACCGAATCTTCGGCATAGCGGCACAGCCTTGCGATGCCTCGTTCCATACTGCCGGGCATGCCATCAGCATTATAATAGGTTTGCAGCGTTTTGGCATGAAACATGCCTGTGTCTATACTTCTGAGTTTTTCAAGTTGATGGTTTTTTAGTATCGGGTGCTTTAAAACCACGCAATGGCAATGCATTTTATCTTCATCCAGCAAATTACCATTGTTACCTATAAAGGTTGAAAGGCTCATTACTAAACGTTCCCGGATCGGGTCGATTGGCGGGTTGGTAACCTGCGCGAAAAACTGCTTAAAATAACTTGAAAGATGCTGTGGTTTATCAGACAATATTGCAAGCGGCACATCGGTACCCATTGAGCCGATAGGCTCTTTGCCGTCAAGTGCCATTGGCTTAATAATGGTATCAATATCCTCGCGGCTGTAGCCAAATACCTGTTGGTAGCGGTAAACGGAATCTTCAGACAAACTGGCAAATGCCAAACGCGGTTCTGCAAGTTCGCCAAGCTGTATTTTGTAATTCTCCAGCCAGCGGCCATAGGGCTGACGGGATGCTATCTGATGTTTTATCTCATCGTCAGTAATAATCTTACCTTTTTCAGTATCGATAAGCAGCATTTTGCCTGGCTGTAAACGGCCCTTGCGCAACACCAGTTTTTCGTCAAGGTTTAATACGCCAGCTTCAGAAGCTGCAATAACCCGACCATCATTAGTGACCACAAAGCGCAAAGGGCGGAGCCCGTTCCTATCTAACAGGGCACCAATCAGGTTCCCATCGGTAAAAGTTATAGCGGCGGGGCCGTCCCAGGGCTCCATTAAAGCAGCGTGGAATTCGTAAAATGCCTTCTTAAGCGGATCCATCTGCTCATTGCCGTCCCATGCTTCGGGTATCAGCATCATCATTACATGCGGTAATGAGCGGCCGCTGTGCAAAAGTATCTCAATGATATTATCCAGACAGGCCGAATCGCTTTGGTTATTATCAATTACCGGCAGCAGCATCTCCATTTCTTCCTGGGTGAAATAGGCCGAAGCGTAAGACTTCAATCCCGAGTAAAACCAGTTTAAGTTGCCTGTTAAAGTGTTGATCTCGCCGTTATGGGCGATCAGGCGGAACGGTTGCGCAAGTTTCCATGATGGGAACGTATTGGTTGAGAAACGCGAATGGATCATGGCGAACCCTGATGCCAGGCGCGGGTCTGTAAGATCAGTAAAATACTGGCGCAGTTGGTACGTAGTTAGTTGTCCCTTGTAAACTATTGTTTTACAGGATAATGAAGTAAAATAAAAATGTTCGGCAGCAGCCGGTATTGTTTCGGTAATAGTTTTATTGATATAACGCCTTAATATATAAAGCTTACGCTCAAAATCATCAGCGTTGGTAATGTGAGGGGGGCGTTGAATAAAAAGCTGCTCAACATCGGGCTCGGCCTTACGCGCGGTTTCACCTATACCAGATGAATTGACTGATAATTTACGGTAACCTAATTTTTGTAATCCTAATTTTTCGATAGCATTGCCGATCACAATACGGCAAGCCTTTTTTAGGGCTGATTCTTTTGGGAAAAATATCATCCCTACGCCATACTCGCCTGGTTCCGGTAAGCCGATCTCG
>DATCES010000521.1:0-8396 GCA_036509935.1 Mucilaginibacter sp. | reverse complement strand
TCAATCGGTGCGAAGTTGTTATTGCTTTTCTGTTCATCATCAGTCAAAGTTAGGTTTAGATTCTTTTCAATGTTATTTAAAATAACTTTGCTGAAATTTGGTATTCTATTTAATACTTTGTTTTCGAAAATTCCTCCAGTTGTATTTAAGTATAAATACAAAGGCGCAAAATAAGACCCATTTATATCTAATGAAATTGCAGTAGGAATTATATTGGTTATTATGGAATGGTTCCATAGAACTTTGACAATTTTAGGAAAGTTTAATCCATAATTTGGATGTTCAAATTCTTTCCCTAGTGACCTTCTTGTTCTGTCCACAAAACTGTCATTATAATAGATGAACCGTTGGTCAAAAGGTCTGTAGTTTAAATGTTTAATATCACCTATTTTAATGGAATGTTCTTTATTTTTAGTTTTATCTAATGTCCACGAGGATGACTCTTGAATTTTATACTTATTTTTTATGTACGCTGAATTGTTATTGAATACTTCTTCTATTTTTGATGTAAGATCATTTTTGTTAAAATCGACTACAAGTTCATCTCTATGTGTTTGAATTCCAATCGAATACTTCAAAAACAATTCATTTAATCTAAAGCCTTGATTATAAATGTTTTCTAATATCAAGTCCCCGTTTTTAAAATAAAAATTTGGCGGTTGAATATTAATTAATTCAAAATTTATTGAAGCAATGGAATTTGAAAATAAGAATTCATACTTAAATTCTCTTTTTCCAAAAAGGTCATAATGATATATGTTACCTAATTCGCTTTTAGATTTTGTATTCGTCTTAATGAAAAGATTAATGCTAACACCTTGTTGAATATCAAAAACATTGTTGTCAGCCGAACCATCGGGGCAAACTTCTTTTATTTTAGAATTACCATGTAAATCAATCGTGTATATTTTGTCAAATGTATTCAATAGGCTCCATCTCATCCCCCTAAATGTTGGATTGCTCAAAAAACCATGTGGATTAATAAAGGCTAACACACCTTCGCCGTTTTTTTCAATAAAATGTTGACCATATCTTAAAAATTTAACATAGTCATCGTTTAACCACTTGGAATTACGTTCTCTTAAATTTTCAACTCCTCCGGGTTCCTTTTTATAATTCTTAATTAATTGTTCAATCCATTCCCCTTTATTGGCACTTTCACCACTATATGGCGGATTACCCATTACTACCATAACTGGAGTATCCCGTTTTATGTGATTAGCTTCGTTAGCCTCGCTGCTTAGCCAATTTGCAAACAAAGTCCCTGTGTCTTGGTGGTGTTCCTCTAATGAATTGGTCAAATAAATTCTGAAACGCTGATTTTTTGTCGATTTAAAACCTGTTTCAGCCAATAACATATCTAATTTTAAATGTGCCATTGCATAACTCGCCATCAGCAATTCAAAGCCGTTTAAGCGAGGTATTAAATGGTTCTCGACATAGTTACTCCAAACACCCTGCTGGCCTTTAAACTTGCTGTAAACCTGTTTAACAACCTCGGCTAAAAAAGTTCCTGTGCCTGTAGCCGGGTCAAGTATTTGTACTTTATGTACTTCAATTTCTGTTTCAACCTCCTTTAATTTAGATCTTTGATCTGTTGTTGCTTTTGTTAGTAATTTCTGCTTGATTTTGATTTTGCTGTTATCAGCTAAACCATTAGGTAAGTTAAATTCTATTTTTAAAATATCGTCAACAGCACGTACAATAAAGTTTACTACTGGTTCGGGTGTGTACCATACCCCCCGTGATTTGCGTAATTTCGGGTCATATTCAGCCAAAAACGTTTCATAAAAATGAATAATGGGGTCATTCATTTGGGTTGCCTTGCCGAAGTTTTGAAGCAAAGCTGCTACATCGGTCGCCCTGAAAATATCTGCCAAAGCATCAACAATCCATACTATACGGCTATCTAAATCATAACCAGCAACATATTGAAAAAGCTTGCGTAAAAATGGATTTGTTTTTGGTATAAGCTCTGCAGCTTCTTGCCTTGTAAAAGTGTCTAACGTTGTGTCGTGCAAACGGGCTGCAAACATACCATAAGCAATAGTTTGCGCGTATATATCGGCAAACTCTTTCGGTGTTATATCATGGATTAAAATATCCTTAAAGGCGTGCATCTGCTCTTTAAGCGAACTATCTTCTTCATTTTCAACATCACTATTTAATGCACTTTCAATCACCTCAGCAAGTAATTTAGCTTTATCGGCCATCATAACCGAAAGTTTGGAGGCTGATTTAATGGTTTGCCCTACGTGGGTGCAAAAACTTTTAATCAGGGCGTTAAACTGCTCGAAGTTTTCCGGGATAGGTTTAATTTGGTGGTCTACAATTTCGGCTATCTTTAGTTGGGTTTTGAGTTCGCCATCTATGAATAACCAAAAATCTATATAATCTGTAATGATTAAATTATTTAGTGCCTTGCGGTATCTGTCAAACTGTCCTTTGTGATCTTTATGGCCTAAATCTTTACCTAAATCTTTAGCCTCGATATAACCAACCGGGATTTCATTTCGGGTAATAATATAATCCGGGGCGCCGCAGTCAATACGTTTAGGTTCGTTAGTTACCATAACCCCAGGTACAATACTTTCAAGCAATGTTCTTAAATCACCCCTGTAACTATGCTCACTGGATAAACCTGATTTATAAAGTTTTTGTACTTGTTCGATATATTGTAGAATGGTCATTTATATGGTTAGGATAAGATTGGTTAAATTACGTAAAATTTGGAAACTAAAACATTTTATTAACTTTAAGAAACTTTTTCGCAATTAAAGGAAAGCGTTGCGGTTTAGTTTTATGCGGGAACATTTTTGTAAAGTAATCAAACAGTGCCATCGTTACCCTTTTCCGTCCCGGCAATTACAGTATTTGGTATTCAATTTGCAGGGATAAATACCCGGCCCCCGCCCCTTGGGAAAGATTTCTTTTTGCCATTTTCCCGTGCCGCGGGTTACGAAACCTCTCTGTCATCTATTTTCAAATCCTCAAAATTTCTTCGAATGAGTGCTTTGCACAAATTGATAAATCCGCACATCTGCAAATCCCCGCATCTGCACATCAATTTCCTCAACATGTTAATATTCAATGCTGTGTTAACAAATAAATCATACTATCTTTACGTTTATACGAAAGCTAATCGCTTATTTTTATAGACCCTAAAAAGGTCAGCTGTAATTTAACCCTAAAAATAAATTTATGACCTGGAGAAAATTTAGCGGCGAGGTCATTCAGTCGCCAATTATCGAAGAAGTACAAAGGGCCATTGAACGGGAAACCGGTTTGGGCAACAAGCTGAAAGTTTGCATCGGCACCGATTCGCAGGTGAAAGGCAACGTTACCGATTTTGCAACTGTTATTGTGTTTTTACGTGAGGCGCGCGGCGGCTTTATGTTTATTCACCAGGAACGGACTTCGCAAAAAATGAGCATTAAAGAACGTATGCTGAGTGAGGTGCAAAAATCAATCGATATTGCCTACGAGCTTTGCGACCTGCTTGACCTTTACGATGTTGACCTTGAAGTGCATGCCGATATTAACACTAACCCGATGTTTAAATCAAACCAGGCTTTGCACGAGGCCATGGGGTATATTTTAAGTATGGGTTTTGTATTTAAAGCCAAGCCCGAAGCCTTTGCAAGCTCATATTGCGCTAATAAAATTGTGCAGTAGTGTGAGCGGTGAATAGTGAGTAGTGAATAGTGAGTAGTGAATAGTGAGTAGTGAATGGTGAGTAGTGAGTGAGTAGTGAGTAGTGAGTAGTGAATAGTGAATAGTGAATAGTGAATAGTGTGAATAGTGAGTAGTGAATAGTGAATAGTGAGTAGTGAATAATGGTTATTAAACTGCCCACTGACTACTGACCACTGCAAACTGCAAACTGCAAACTGCAAACTGACCACTGACCACTGACCACTCACCACTGACTACTGCCCACTGCAAACGGCCCACTCACCACTCACCACTCACCACTCACCACTCACCACTCACCACTCACCACTCACCACCCTACCTGTAATCAAGCCTGTAAATAAAAGCGAGGGATGCCGTAGTGCCAACACCTGTATTACGGCCGGTTAAAAATTCGCCGCCGCTTAAAAATAATGATATTTCCTTTGTAAATGAGTGCCCGTAAGTTACCGTAGCTTGTAGAAACGAAAAGTCTTTGTTGGTTTCAGGAATTGCTGAAATAAACCTTTTATCGTTACTGAATGAGTTAACGCCGCTTACGGAAGCGGATACCTGGTTCATGAATTTTTCATCGAGCGACAAACCAAACGTGCCGCTGTACCTGTTTTGTATAGGGCCGTTGTTCCCAAAATATTGCCGTACACCATCGGCTACATTAAAGTAAGTGCTAAGTGCGCCCAAATGCCCGGATCCGGAAAAGGCGAGCTTTAACTCGGCGCCCTCTTCGCCAAAACCCAGGGCGGGATTATTGCTGTAAAGCGGTGTAATAGCAGTACCCTGTACCGAGAAGTAATATACAAACCCGATATTGGCAACGTAATACCTTATACCTGTTTCGAGGTCGGCTAAACCAGAGTTTGCGGTACTTTTTGGCGCAATATCCTGCGTATAATCATTCATTATATACGGAAGGTTCACTATAGCGGCAAAACGCCTGCTGATACCAAATTCAGCATATAAAGTTAGGCCCACTGACGAATATTTGCCATTATTTGCAAAAGGTTTTTTTACCCCGGTTGAATCCCATTGTGTGTTGGCAAAGAAATAGCTGACCGAAGGGGTTATTAATAGCCTTCCGGGACG
The DNA here is from genome assembly GCA_036509935.1 of Mucilaginibacter sp. Classification (GTDB taxonomy): domain Bacteria; phylum Bacteroidota; class Bacteroidia; order Sphingobacteriales; family Sphingobacteriaceae; genus Mucilaginibacter. Next base: position 3,620 of record DATCES010000521.1, on the reverse strand, counting down.
GGCTGGAAACCCGCCATCGGCATAAGTTAAATTTTGTACAGCTATAAAAAGTATTACATTAACAAATAAAATTCTTGTAAAGTTTTTTAACAGGTTCATGATTATTATTTATTTTAAAACAATGCAAACTGGTCACGCATCCAGCGCCCTTCATATATTTCATATTTTTCCCCGATCTCATGCGCCAGGTCCTTGAAAATGATAATGTGCTTTTGCGACCGTATTGAATTATAAAGTGTATAAACATTATTTGGCGGCGCTATCGGGTCAACAAGGCCCATACCTACTAAAGCTGGACATTGAATGTCGGATGCGAAATTTTTTGCGTCAAAATAATCCAAATTGTTCATCACCTTGTCCATAGTTAACCCTGGCCTGGTACTGATATATTTTTTTATGTCTATGAAAGGCCAGTCAACCTCATTTACCAGGTTGCGTACATCGCTGAATATAGGATTAGCTGACGAACAAAAGTTTATACGTTTATCAACTGCGGAAGTTGCCACGGCTAAAAAACCGCCTAAACTGCCGCCGGCGGCAATTATGTTATCATGCCTTAATTCGGGGCGCGAGTAAATAAAGTCAACAGCGCGCACACAATCCATTATTGCCCCCCTTAAAATATATTTGTTTTTATCTTCTAAGTTCAGTACAATATAGCTTTGACGCCTTACGTTGATCACATCGCGGCTGTAACCCGAGCCCCTGATATTTAAAGTAAATATGGCCAGGTCCGGATCATTTCCCATCATGGGCCCCAGGGCAACCTGGTAACCAGGTAAACCCAGCAATACCGCAAATTTTTTGTTCTTATTTTTATTTGCCGGCTCGGTTAAAAATCCGCGGATTATTAAATTACCCAACGATCTCATTTCCACTAAAAACACCCTGCGCCCATCTTTACTGGAGTCGGGCATTTCAGTTACTTTATATTCCGGTTTTACATCAGCCAGTTCAACCGTTGCATTATGCCAGAATGATTCAAAATCAGCCGGTTTCCCATAGCCCGAACTGATCTGGCCGGGCTTTATCCCAAACGCTTTGCGGGTTGTATCATCGTAATCTGATACATTGATCATGAAATTTATTTTATAAAATCCAGGATCTAAGCCGGGTATTTCAAAATTATAGTTTTTTATATCCTTTGCGCCAATTTTTATTAGTATGGAGTCTGCTTTAATTTTTTTACCTGTTTCAGTGCTTACCTGGTACGATACCTTTCCCGATTCGGTATTTGTATAATTGTTCTTCACCTGAAATGTAAAGGAAGCAGATGAGTTAAAAACACCATCACTGCTATGCGTTGTTAAGGCGGTTGTTACCGTTTGGTCATTTACCTTGTTTTGCGCCCGTGTTTGGTTAATACCTGCTATTGTGATTAGCAGGCAAACGATAGTTATAAATTTATTATAAATACTTCTCATCGTGTTAACGCATATATTTAGCTTAAGCAATGTGGTCATAAGGCTTTGCCTGATATATTTTTATCAGAATAACCTGGTAACTAATTTTTTATCTTCCATGTATGGCTATTTCCGTGCCGGAAATACGAATCCCGTTAATATTGGTTACGAATATACTTATTATGCAGCTCCGGTAATTTTAAAATTTAACTGCAAAGTTTAATCAATTTATTTAAGCGGGCAAATAATTCAACCCTGTTATGGTTAAACAATGCCATACTACAGCGCGGCGGGCATAAAAAACCGGGGCCACGGATACAATCCTCAATCTACTATTCCTTTCGGCCGTGGCTTATATTTGATCAAAAAATGCGATTTACGGATATAATGATTTAACGGTTCCTCAATTAGTTTAAATAGGGTAACGGAAACTGCGTTTAATACGATAAAAATGTATATAAGGTTTAGCCAGTTATATTCAAAAGGGGAATGCCAGTCCACACCCCATTTATCGTACAGTGAAAAAGCGCCATCATTTAGCCGGTTAATTCCGTTGTTTAAAAGCGTGTATATCCATCCCAGGTGGATAAGGTAAAAAATATAGGAGCTTTTGCACAGCAACTCGATAAAGGGAGTAGCCAGGAATTTTTTAAACAGGGTAGTTTCGGTAAGCAGGCCATAAAAAAACAGCGCCACAGCCACGCAAAGCACATAGTTATTGGTGATGATGCCTATCGGGCTCTCCAAACCGGCATTCCAGGGTTTGGTAATTGGTTGCAGCGCCATTATAAAAACGCAGCAGAAAATCAGGATAAAGCCGATTGGGGTAAATTTAATATTATTGGTACGTGTAAAGCCATTTTTAATGACGTACCGGGCAAGTTGCACCCCTACAAAAAACTCAAAGCACCGTCCAAAAAAAGTAAAGAGCAGCACAAAGGTAAAATTGCCGAAGAAGCCATGCCAGTTTACATTTCTGAATATCAATACCATTAAAATAGCAAACAACGTAATGATAACAGGCTGTATATAAAACTTATTGTACTTTTTTGCGATGAAGAAGATGATTGGGGCCGAAAAATAAAAGCACTCCTCAACAGTAAGCGACCATCCCTGTGCTATGCCCGTATCCCAAAACTGGTAAAAAAAGCCCCGCAAAAAGGTGATGTTTAAAAACATGAGCGCGATTGGATTGCCAGTGCCTTTGGTGACGCCTTGATCGCCCGAGATAAAAAAATAGGTAAAGGCCGCAACAGTGAGCAAAAAATACATGGGGTAAATGCGGGCCACCCTGTTTTTGAGGTATTGCCGAAACCAATCTTTTGTTAAATGGAAATTGTGGTAATAGCGGAAAGTGATTAAAAAACCCGACAACACGAAGAAAATACTTACCCCAATGTGGAATTCGCCGAAAAACCTTTGTAGAATATGCGGAAAATTATCATCAAATACGTAGCAAAAATGAGATATAAATACCAGGTATGCTGCCATGGCGCGTACCCCCGTTAATGCCGGTACATAATTTTGCTGTAACCTTTGTGACAAAACCTTTTTAATTAAAAATTAATTGTCGAAGATAGTTATTTGGCGGCTGTTTACGCAAAAAACCGGGTTTGGTTGTCTGAATCAGAATTTACAGAATTTTAGAATTTTCAAAATGGATATTTTTTAGTTATCTGACATCGGATTTTTTAAGTGAATTCTGTAAATTCAATAATTCTGCAAATTCTGATTCCGATAATATTTCGATCCCTGCACAACCCCTCGGGCCAATATCTTTTGATCAATATAATATTGTATTTCTGATTTTTTAAGGGCCCAGTTGGGCGCAATAAGCAGGTCGAGATCGCTTAGGCCGAACAACCGCTGGATAACCAAATCAGGCCGTACCAGGGGTAAAAATTCGCATAAAAAATCAGCGTATTCATCCAATGTAAAAACCTTAAACGGTTGGCGTTTGTATTTTACGCCCATTACCGACCCTTCAACAATATGCAAATGATGGAACTTTACAAATTTTATCTGCGGGAAACGGTTGATCTCGGCCGCGTAATTCAGCATCATTTCCTTTGTTTCCCAGGGGAAGCCGAAAATGGTATGCACACAAACATCAAGCTTGCTGTTTTGCAGCAGTTTTAATGTTTTTACCAGGTCATCATGGCTACAGCCCCTGTTTATCTGCGCCAGGGTATCGTTATAAATAGATTCCATGCCCAT
>DATCES010000520.1:0-2294 GCA_036509935.1 Mucilaginibacter sp. | reverse complement strand
TTAACTTTTCCACAAAAATCACACTTGTTAACAAAGAAAAAGAAGCAAAAAGAAAGTTAACAACAATAATAACAACTTTCTTAAACTCTGTTTTCTTTACTTTGCTAATCTAAAGGTAAGTTTGATCTTCGTCAAAACCCCCTATCCGTCACTTTCACCCACGCATACAAATCATTCATATACTGCGGATGATCAGCAATCCATTTCGCACTTTCCGGGTTGGCCTGGTTGATCATCCTTGCAAAAGCAGGCATATTTGCTGACTGCGCTAACTTATAAAAGTAAGCAGCATAATATTTCCTGAAAAAATCATTGCCGGTTTGCTTTTCGGCTAATCGCCCCACCGAAATAAATATGTCTTTTAGCTGTTCTGTCAGCAGGTCAGCAGGCGTGGCGTATTTCTTTTTCCCGGCTTCGGTTACTGCCAGGGTAATGGCCTGGTTAAGGGCTATGGTATTAGCGTCAGTTGCTTGCGGGGATTTTTCCCCCGGAGCGGGTTTAAGTGCGCCGCCCTGTAAAATGTGTCGTATATTTCCGTAGGCTTCGGCGCTAAGGGCGGTTTGGGGCGCTGACAATATAAAGCTGCAAAAACCCAGCAATGCAGCCGCCCGCTTATTTTGATGAAAGGTAACCAGGGCATACATCCGCTGGCTGTTGGCATGTCCGGGATCAAGCTTTATCGCCCCCACCGCCTGTTTTTCTGCTTCGGCATAGTTTTTATCCCGAAAGTAAACCAATCCTAAATTATAATATGCATGCTGGTATTTCGGGTCGGCTTTTATTCCCGCATTGTAGGCAGCTATTGCTTTTGATGATTCATGGTCTCTGTCATAAATATTACCCAAAAGGTCATCAGCCCCGGCAGTTAACGTTGTATTTGCTTTAATTACTTTTTCCAGGTAAGGTATGCCCTCCCTCTCTTTACCCGAAGCCAGGAGCGAATAGGCGATCCCATAATTGGCATAAACATTATTGGAATCAATTTTTAACGCCGCGATATATTTTTCAACGGCACCGGCGTATTTTCCCTCTTTGTTAAGTTGCACAGCCTGTTGAATAAACAGGCGGGCATCATCGCTGCTTTGCGCGAGGGCGGCGGTACAGGTGATATTAACAAAAAAACAGGCCAGGGAAAATAGAAGGAATTTCATCTCTAAATTTAATAATAGATTAACCAAAAGAAAAAATAATTAAAACATTACTTTATCCCTGTGTTATAATTACTGATTTTCGCGTTTGTTTAATTGAGATAATATTATTTATGAGATTTGTGTATAAAACTTTTTTAACTCCTGCTGCCTTCCTGATTTTTTTGACCTCCTGTTCGTCTAAGGAAAATGATCATACAAATACTGATCATACAAATAAAGTAACAAGCATTGTAACAAAGCCTTTTGACCCCAAAACATTGCTGGCATACAATCCAAAAAATAAGGATAAGGGAATTGATGCAGTAATGCAGCAATTGCATAAAACCCGGGGCTTTAACGGTAATGTGCTGGTAGCTAAACACGGCAAAATTATTTACGAAAAGGCCATAGGCTGGGCAGATTACCTGCACCGCGACAGTTTAAAAATAGGTTCGCAATTTGAGCTGGCTTCGGTTACAAAAACCATGACCTCAACCGCGATTTTGATGCTGATAGAACGCGGAAAGCTGAAACTTGATGACAGCGTGAAAGAATTCTTCCCCGACTTCCCCTACAGCGGTATAACCATACGTTTGCTACTTACCCATCGTTCGGGATTGATGAACTATGTGTATTTTACGGATGATTTATACCGGGCCAATCATTTGGATGAGCGAAAAGGGATCACCAATGCAGATGAGATGGCTTTGATAGCTATGTATAAACCCAGGCCATTTAATAAACCTGATAAAAGGTTTTTGTATAATAACTCTAATTTTATGGTGCTGGGTTCCATCATTGAGAAAGTGTCAGGTGAGCCGTACGCCGATTTTATGAAGACAAATGTGTTTATACCTGCCGGAATGGAACATACCGCAGTTTACTCAAAAGCGGTATATGATAAAATCCCGGTTGACGTAGTGGGGCACGACAGGGGCCAATGGCGGTATTCGGTTGCCCAGAATTTTTTGGACGGCCCGGTTGGCGATAAAGGGATTTACAGCACAGTTGGTGATCTTTACCTGTTCGACAGGGCTTTACGCGACGGCCGGTTATTAAAGCAGGCTACTATGGATTCGGCATACGTGCCGCGCAACCCGATGGTACGGGGCCATTTCAGCTACGGTTATGGCTGGCGGATTTTTGAAGCGCCGGGGCAGCAGG
>DATCES010000519.1:0-4584 GCA_036509935.1 Mucilaginibacter sp. | reverse complement strand
TTTAGCCGCAACGGGTATATATTTGCTAAGCACTTTAACCGGCGATGCCGTTTTCTTCGCGGCAATTATATTCGGGATGGGGGTATGTTATTTCTGGCCTACCATGCTGGGCTTTGTTAACACAAACCTACCCAAAACAGGCGCAATTGGTTTAAACCTGATGGGGGGCGCAGGTATGTTTGCCGTATCAATTTATACTATATTTATGGGTTCATATTACGATAATATTGTAAAGGCGGCCGGAGGCGACAACAGCACTGCGGGGCAGAAGGTTTTGCAAACTACGCTTATTATCCCGTTGGTGTTAATTGTAGCTTTTGCCGGACTTGTTATTTATATGCGTTCAAAGAATAAACCTGCGCCTTTAAATGCAGTTGCGGTTTAAAGCACAAAAATAAAATTGTAATTTTATCCATCACGTATATTAATTAAAGTTTAAACATGAAGAAAGTTTTTTTAGTTCTGTGTGTTTCTGCGGTAATGTCCGCTTGCGGCGGCAGTTCAAAGTCAGGTAGCGCAGATAGCACGGCTGCTACCACAGTAAACACCGATTCAACTTCCGTTGCCAAAGCATCAACTTCAATCGATGTATCAAATCCGGGCGGTAAATTACTGGTCGCAAATGATTGTTTAACCTGCCATAAAATAGATACAAAAGTTATAGGCCCGGCTTATAAGGATGTTGCGGCAAAATACCCCGCTACCGAGGCTAATATTGATACTTTGGCAAATAAAGTAATGAAAGGCGGTTCAGGCCACTGGGGCACCATTCCAATGGCCGCGCATCCCGTATTATCCGAAAATGATGCGAAAACAATGGTGAAGTATATCTTGTCCCTAAAAAAATAAACTCAATTATGCAAAATAAACAAAACCGAAGGTCGGCAATCAGGAATATCGTAGCCGGAACAGCCGCAGTTACAGTAACAGGTATGTTATCATCATTTAAAAAAGAAGGAAATAAAGAAATGCTTGCGGGTAAGCTTAAGGGGAATATCAATCATTCGGTAGCCCCCTGGTGTTATCACGACTTAACCCTTGTTGAGCTTTGCGCGGTAGCAAAAGATATCGGCATAACCGGCGTTGACCTTTGCGGGCCGAAAGAATGGCCGGTACTTCAAAAATCTGGTATGTACTCGTCCATGTGCAACGGCGCCGAAATAAACCTTACTGATGGCTTCGGCGATACGCAGTTCCATGCAACCTTACAGAAAAATTATAGCGATATGATACCCCTGGTTGAAAAAAACGGCTATAAAAACCTGATTTGTTTCAGCGGTAGCCGCAGGGGAAAAGATAACGAAACCGGGTGGAACAATTGCGTTGAGGGCCTTAAACCCTTGGTAGCCTTGGCCGAAAAGCATAACGTAGTACTTTGCATGGAACTGCTGAACAGCAAGATAGACCATAAAGACTACCAGTGCAACAACGTGGAATGGGGCGTTGAGGTGGCAAAAAGATTAAATTCCGAAAACTTTAAGCTGCTTTTTGATATTTACCACATGCAGATAATGGAAGGTGACATAATAAGGAATATAACAGATTATCACCAATATATTGCCCATTTTCACACCGGCGGTATCCCCGGAAGGCATGAGATTGATGATACCCAGGAGCTGTATTACCCCGCTGTAATGCGGGCAATTGTAGCAACCGGCTTTAAAGGGTACGTTGGCCAGGAGTTTGTACCAAAACAGGAAGATAAGATAGCATCGTTAAGAAATGCGATTCATATTTGCGATGTTTAGTTAGGTCATTGAGTCATTGGGTCATTAAGTCATTGAATAGTGTGTTTGAACTGTAGTCCATGAACCAATGACCAATGACACAATGACCAATGCAGCTACCATTAACTATGAACTATATGACAACCAGGAGAAAATTTTTAACACAGGCCGGATTAATTTCCGCGGGAATAATGATAGCGCCAAAACTGATTTCGGCGAAACCCGGGAGAACAGTTGGTTTGCAGCTGTATAGTTTGCGCGATCAATTGCCAAAGGATGTAAAAGGCGGTATAGCTAAAGTTGCCGCTGCAGGCTATAAAAATGTGGAACCATTTGGCTATTCAAAACAAAATGGTTTCTGGGGTTTGGATGCAAAAGCTTTCAGTGAATTGTTAAAAGCAAATGGCCTGTCAACCGCCAGCGGGCATTTTGGAATGGATGAGTATTTTGTACAGGGCAAAACAGGTGATCTTGAATCATATATTGAAGCGGCTAATATTACTGGAATGTCTTACGTAATTGTTCCTTCAATAAACGGCGGGGTTTTAAAAAGCGCCGACCAGTTTAAAGAAGTAGCCGAAAAAATGAACAAGGCGGCAGAATTATGCAGGAAATCAGGTTTAAAGTTAGGATACCATAACCATAACTTTGAATGGAAACCTGTAGATGGAACAACATTTTATGATGTACTTTTAAAAGAAACCGACCCGGCGCTGGTACACATGGAAATGGACATATTTTGGGTAGTACGTGCAGGTCAGGATCCTGTAAAATTATTTGAAGCCCATCCCGGCAGGTACGCTTTATGCCATATTAAAGACAGGGATAAAACAAATACCAATATAAATACCGAAGTTGGCAAAGGAAGCATAAATTTTAAAGCCATTTTAAGTGAGAGGAACATAAAACTGGCAGGGCTGAAACATTTTATTGTCGAACAGGAAAACTATATAAATATCAACCCGTTTGTAAGTATTAAAGAAAGCTGCGACTATTGTAAAAATGTTTTACATGTTTAGTTAAGTGGTTGATTGGGTTGGATTAAGTTAAATTTCTTAATTAATGTCCTTACTCAAACAACTACTCACTAAATCAACTTAATAAACCTAATAAACCAATATATGAAATACTCAATATTGCTTACCGCATTATTAGCCGCAAGTACGCTTATGGCAAATGCACAACAGGCAAAGCCTGAAGATACAGAAACCTGGGATCCCATCCCTAAAGTGGTTACGCCAGGCGATTCCTTCCGGGACGCGCCTTCGGATGCGATTATATTATTTGACGGTAAAAATTTAGACCAATGGGTACAGGCTGATGACAATTCCCCGGCTAAATGGGATGTTCATGATGGCATAGTTACGGTAAACAAGCATTACGGGAATATTGCAACCAAACAGTTGTTCAGCAATTACCAGTTGCATCTTGAATGGCGCGTACCTGCCGACATTGAAGGCTCCGGGCAAGCCCGTGGCAACAGCGGTGTGTTTTTAGCTTCATTAGGTAAAGGCGATGCAGGTTATGAACTACAGGTTTTAGATGCTTACAACAATAAAACATACGTTAACGGTATGGCCGGCAGTATTTATAAACAAGCAATCCCTTTGGCTAATCCTTGCCGTAAACCCGGCGAATGGCAAACGTATGATGTGGTTTGGACTGCGCCAACATTTAACGGTGACGGCTCTTTAAAAACCCCGGCAAAGGCGACTGCATTTTTTAACGGCGTACTGGTTGAAAATAATTTTACGTTGTTGGGCCCAACATTATATATTGGCAAGCCTGTGTACAAAGCACATGGCCCGGCACCTATTAAATTACAAGCCCACGGCGATAAAAGCAAACCGCTTAGTTTCCGTAATATTTGGGTGAGGGAGCTGTAATTCAGTTCATGGTTGATAGTTCATGGTTCATGGCCGAAAATACTAAACCATGAACTGTGAACGATGAACCGTGATTAATGACTACGATGGATGAAAAAAGTAGTTCTGATATCAATAACACTATTAGTATCTGCCTGTAGCTTAACTAAAGCGCAGGCCATAAAAGCCCCTGCTTACCCCCTAATAAATCATAATACCTACTTCAGCATCTGGTAACATAATCATCCTTACCGCCGCAATTACAAAAGCCGGGGGCAACGCCAATTATGCCAAAAGGCATTGGAAAACACTAAGCGCCTGGACCAAATATTTAGCCGAAAATGGCTTCTATCCCGGTAACCAGTTATGTACTGATGATTTTGCCGGCCATTTGGCGCATAATGCTAATTTATCTGTTAAAACAATTGTGGCGCTGGCGCTTATGCTAACATGGCGGGTGAATTGGGAAAGTAATACAGTAAAATGAAGCTGACTGGGGTTTAATAGTATACCAATAAATTGCATATAGTAGCAAAATTATTACAATTATACCATTTTATAAACGCACTTTTGTAAGGATCAACGTTTTGAATAACACTTACGTATGGTGAATACTCTTAAATTTTTTATATTATCCATTCTTCTATGTATTGCTGTGCGTGGTTTTTCCCAAAATCAAAGCCTGCAGTTTGAACATATCGGTACAAATGAAGGGTTATCGCAAAATAATGTTTTCTGTATTATTCAGGATAGCCGAGGATTTATGTGGATAGGCAGCAGGAACGGTTTAAACAGGTACGATGGTTATAAATTCATTGTCTATCGCCATGATTCGATGAATGAAAATACCTTAAGTAGGGTCTGCTGAAAAACTCAAATAGCCCCAAAATTCCAATTTTCGGCTCCGGCCAGCACCCATAGGAACTCACTCAGCCGTAGTTTCAATGCCGATACCTTATGGTACACTGCTGAAAAACGCCGGTATATTGTTT
>DATCES010000518.1:0-2058 GCA_036509935.1 Mucilaginibacter sp. | reverse complement strand
CCCTAAATGGGCGTTCGGCTTGTTTCAATCGCAGGACAGGTATAAAACGCAGGCCGAGATATTGAGTGTTAAAGATGGTTACCGCAACAACCACATCCCGGTAGATGCAGTTGTGCAGGACTGGTATTGGTGGGCGCCGCTGCCAATAGGGTCGCACATTATGAACAAGGAAAGGTATCCTGATCCTAAAGCAATGATTGACGGGTTGCACCATGCAAATATGCACGCAATGATATCCATCTGGCCCGTATTTGGAAGTGGGACAAATGACTTTGATGCGCTTAAAAGCAAGGGCTTCCTTACCAGTATTACCTGGGATAATTTTGTTACCCACACGTTTGATACCTATTATGATGCCCACAACCCAAAAGCAAGGGATTTGTATTGGGCGCAGGCCAGGGACAGTGTAGTAAAACGTTATGGCTGGGATGCCTGGTGGGTTGACCAATGCGAGCCGGATAATGGCAGCCTGCTTAATGAACGCCGCAAAGCAATTTTTTCTGTTGGTAAAGGCATTGATTACTTTAATACCTATGCTTTAGAGCATGCAAAAGGTTTGTATAAAGGCTGGAGGAATGATATTCCCGGTAAACGCGCTTTCTTTTTGGTGAGGCAGGCATTTGCGGGTTCACAACGTGCTGCCGTAACACTATGGTCATCGGATGTTGCTACTACGTTCAGGGCGCTTAAATCCCAGGTGCCGCAAGGAATTAATGCCTGCGTGTCTGGTATGCCATACTGGACATCGGACATCGGCGGTTATATGTCGCATACAGCGCCCGAAGGGGTACCTGATTGGGCCGATCCTCAATTACGTGAGTTATTTACCCGTTGGTTCCAGTTTGGTACATTTTGCCCGGTATTCCGCATACATGGCAAAGGCGAAAGGGCGTTGTTTTCGGGTAACTGGGATGACAAAACCAAATCGATCCTGCTGAAATATGACAAGCTCCGTTACCGGTTGTTGCCTTATATATATTCGTTGGCAGGCAAGGTAACTAACGAAAATTATACCATAATGCGGTCCCTGGCATTTGATTTCAGCAACGACAAAAATGTTTATAATATTCCGGATCAATATATGTTTGGCCCGGCTTTTTTGGTTAACCCGGTAACACAGCAATTATATACCGGCAAAAACGGGGCTACCGGCGTAAAAACAAGGAAAGTTTATTTGCCAAAGGGAAATCAATGGTTTGATTTCTGGACAGGCAAAGCGATAACGGGCGGTCAAACCGTTGATGCGGCAGCGCCCGTAGATATTATACCACTGTATGTTAAAGCTGGTTCCATTGTGCCTATGGGGCCAGATATTGAATACGCCACAGAAAATCCAGGCGGTGCAATTGAGCTGCGTATTTACCCGGGCGCTAATGGCGGATTCAAATTTTATGAAGACGAAAATGACAATTACAACTACGAAAAGGGGAAATCTTCAGCATTCAGCATTAAATGGAATGATAAATTACGTCAACTCAGCATATCCGATAGAAAGGGAAGTTTTATTGGGATGGTGAAAAAACGTAAGTTTAATATCATTTTGGTAAAACCAGGCCACGGTGCCGGCAGCGGCATAAGCAATAAAGCTGATAAAAGCATTAATTATGAAGGTAAGGCAATAACCGTAAAGCTTAAATGAGTTGCGTGGCGTTCAATGGCATTTTCAAACCATAAATGCCTTATTAATGCGAATCAAGAGTCAAGAACCAAGAGTCAAGAAATGGCTGCAACATGAAAAAAATCCATTAATATAAACAAAATCAAGCAGACTAAGTCAGGCAAGGTGCTGTAAATTGTATTGGTTTTTATCTTCTTATCTTGATTCTTGGCTCTAATATCTTGACTCTTGATTGGCATTATTATATTTTTTTCATTTTAACTATACTTTCCGGAAGAAGTTTCGGGCAAAGCCGGGCAATAGGGGTGCAAATCATATTGTCGCTACTAACCTGTTTGTTTAGCTTATGCAACACGCGGAATTTGGCTAAAGCCTTTCTTTGGACACCTTTTTATCCCGTCGGTTAAAACCGACGGCAATGAATGTAATATGGCATGTAA
>DATCES010000517.1:0-2485 GCA_036509935.1 Mucilaginibacter sp. | reverse complement strand
TGGTTCCAATAAAAAATGAACCGCTTCACTTTACGGTTAAAGACGTAAAAGTTATCAATCCAATTAAAATCGAACTGCAACCATTCTACCAAATTTATGATGCACGTTATATGATGTATTGGATGGCGCTGAGCAATAACGGTTATCAAAAATATATTGATTCCATTGCCGCATCTGAAAAAGAAAAACTTGATCTGGACAAACGCACGGTTGATTTTATAACTCCGGGTGAACAACAACCTGAAGTTGACCATGCAATGGAAAGCCATAAATCAAGAACAGGTAATAACCAGGACCAAATGTTTCGCGAAGCATTTAATGGCGGTTATTTCAGTTATAACATGGCTACAAATAATGAAACCGGTTTGAGTTTAATGGTTCGTTATTGGGGCGCTGAATGGGGCAGCCACAAATTTGATATTTACATTGATGATGAAAAATTAGCCACAGAAGATAATACCGGCAAATGGAATCAATCACAATTCAAAGAAATATCCTATACCATTCCTGATGCAATGATAAAAGGTAAAGCAAATGTGCGGGTGAAATTTGTGGCACAGGATGGAAGCTCGGCGGGGCCTGTGTATTATGTTAGGTTGGTAAAAAAATGAAATATTTCAAAAGCCTTTAAAAAAATAATACTTATGAAGAAAATAACTTTTTTATGTGCAATGTTGATAGCTGTTGCAACATCCGGGTATACTCAGCAGCCAGCACCGGTAAAAGTGGAAGGTGGGCTATTGCAAGGCACTTCTGAAAACGGGCTGAATGTTTATAAAGGCATTCCGTTTGCAGCGCCACCAGTTGGAGAGTTGCGCTGGCGGGCGCCACAACCCTCAGCAAAATGGGAAGGCATTAAACAGGTTACAAAGTTTGCTCCTGCACCGATGCAGGGTGGCAATCCTCCTTCGGGAAAAAGCGAAGACTGTTTGTATTTAAATATTTGGTCACCTGCAAAAACTTCCAAAGAAAAAATTCCTGTGATGGTTTGGATTTATGGAGGAGGATTTGCTTTTGGAGCTACTTCAGAACCCACTTATAGCGGGGAACAGTTGGCGAAGAAAGGTGTGGTGTTGGTAAGTATTGCTTATCGTGTAGGCCAACTGGGGTTTTTAGCGCTCCCGGAATTGAGCGCAGAAAACCCAAATCACGTTTCAGGAAATTATGGATTGCTTGATATGGTTGCCGCCCTTAAGTGGGTACAAAAAAATATTGCGGCTTTTGGTGGCGACCCGGAAAAAGTAACCATTTTCGGCGAATCGGCGGGAGGTATTGCGGTGAGCATGTTATGTGCTTCACCATTAGCCAAAGGATTATTCCGTGGCGCCATTTCAGAAAGCGGTGGTTCATTTGGGCCAACACGCCCAACCACTTTTCCTGGTGAAAATATGAAGACCCTTAAACAGGCAGAAACCGACGGGCAAAGTTTTGTTCAAAAAGCTGGATTTTCATCTATTGCTGAGCTCCGTAAAACTCCCGCCGATAAATTGCCTTCAGGTTTTGGAATGCCGGGAGGTTGGCCTATCGTTGATGGCTATGTAATTCCCGACGACCAGTATGAACTCTACGAAGCAGGCAAGTACAATGATGTAGCGGTTTTGATAGGTTATAATTCCGATGAAGGTGCCAGTTTCTCACCACCCAAAACACCAGACGATTACATAAACGCAGTTAAAATCCGCTATGGCAAATTTGCCGATGAATTAATAAAAGCTTACCCTGTTGGGAAAGATGTGGTGCCAAAAACGGCTCGCGACCTTACCCGTGATGCAGCGTTTGGCTGGCAGACGTGGAGTTGGGCCAGGCTGCAATCAAAAACAGGTAAGTCGAAAGTCTTCTATTATTATTTTGACCAACATCCAGACTACCCGCCAGGCTCACCGAAGGCAGGATATGGCTCACCTCATGGACAGGAAGTGGCTTATGTTTTTCAGCATCTTGATGCTAACAATCCGCAAACAACAAACACTGATATTGCCCTTTCAGAATCTATGGCAACCTATTGGACCAATTTTGCCAAATATGGCAATCCAAACGGCAAAGATGTTCCGAAGTGGCCTGCGTTCACCCTTACAAACCCTAAGGTAATGTATCTGGGTCCCACACCACATCTAGGGCCGGTACCCAGTGATGAATCTCTAAAGGTATTGGATGCTTATTTTAAATGGAGAAGAACACCGGAAGGTAAAGCCTGGGCTAAATAATTATAGCCGCATGATGCAACAAAAATAGTAAAAATTAAAAACGCAAGATTAAACATTGTCAAATAAAAGCCCGAACCATGGTTATAAAAAGGAATAGTAATGGAAACGAATTTAACCCGATGGGTTGATATCATTAAATCTGTTAGCATAAGATGGAAATATTTAAATGGGAAAATAAAACGTTTCAATATCTTCTGTCACCCCTTCGGGGTTACTTGCTGCAGAATCAATTTTTACTATAGTCATTTCACCCTTTCAGGGTTCATTTAAAAGTGTTATTC
>DATCES010000516.1:0-4681 GCA_036509935.1 Mucilaginibacter sp. | reverse complement strand
GGTAGCGGAATTGGAAATAATTGGAAGTGAAAATGTATTAATCTCTTCAGTATCTGTAATGGAGTTGTACAGGGGGATGCAGAATAAAAAGGAAATGACCGAAATGCAAAAGAAAATAAGCAGGTATAATATTTACATTTTAATGAAGCTGTTTCTAAAATCACAATTGAATTGGTTAATAAATTTAAGCTATCCCACAATTTACAAATACCGGATGCTATAATCGGGGCAATGAGCATTGTTTATGAAATCCCGTTGTTTACCTATAACAAAAAGGACTTCAAATTTATCCCCGGAATCAAATTACATATTTGATGAAGCGTAGCCCCATGTATTGCGTCCCGACTAAGGTCGGGAAGGCCGGAAGTTCGAATCTTCTCATCCCGACTTAGAAAATCAAGGCCTTATGGATTTAATTCGTAGGGCTTTTTTTCTTCGGGTACAACACCTTCGCTAACTTTTAATGGGTTTTCATCTGTTGAAAAATAATACCCCCTGTCCGAAGAAGCTTCGGATACTGTATGCACTTGATATAAGAGTCGGCTGCGCAAAGGGACTAACGGCTGAAGCTGCCCTTTGCCCAGGGCTTAAACATGGCGCATAACAGGATAGAGGAACTATTAAAAACTTTAAAATAATTTTAACATGGAAAAGAATACAATGAACCCTAAAGTTGACTGGTTTTTTAATAAAGCCAAACAGTGGCAGGAAGAATATGGGAAACTGAGAATGATCACGCTCGACTGCGGGCTGACCGAAGAATTGAAGTGGGGTTGTCCCTGTTACACGTTTCAGGTGCAAAACATTGTTTTAATACATGGTTTTAAAGAATATTGCGCGCTTTTGTTTTTCAAAGGCGCCTTGTTAAACGATGCCAATGGTATCCTGATCCGGCAAACCAAGGATGTGCAGTCTGCACGGCAGATGCGGTTCACCAACCTTCTGGAAATAGTGGAGCTGGAACCCATCGTGAAAGCTTATATTTTTGAAGCGGTTGAAGTGGAAAAATCCGGGTTGAAAGTGGCCCTTAAAACGACTGCCGACTTCGCCGTTCCCGCAGAATTTCAAAGCAAACTGGATCATATCCCTGCCCTGAGAACTGCCTTTGAGGCATTAACGCCGGGACGGCAACGGGGGTACCTGTTTTATTTTTCGCAACCCAAACAATCCAAAACGCGCGAGGCAAGAGTTGAAAAATACATACCGCAAATTTTGGATGGCAAGGGGTTGGATGATTAGTACATTTGAGAGGAAAATAAAGATTTAATGGTTGCTAAACAAATCTTTTAGGATTTCGACTGGTATGAAATACCGAATTGACAATGACTAACTGCTTTTTGATCTTGAAGACAACCACGAACGGGAAGTCGTACACGTTGGCGAACCTGAATTTTTTTGAAAACCTCTCCTGGTAATGTAAAGGGTTGGTTTCAATTAGCTGGAAAGTACTAATCACTTCCCGCAAAAACCTATCTCCCACCCCGGCTTGTTGTTCATCATACCAATCGGCAGATTTTTGCATATCTTCCCTCGCTTTGCGAAGAACCTGCAATTGGTACATTATTCTTCTTTGATGTTAAAGTGGGCGATGATCTCATCGATTGAATAGGTTTCGGTTTCTCCGGCTTCGTACTCCCTGTCGCGCTCCAATATTTCCTTTTGTTGGGCTTCGGATAAAACAAAAGTTTCGTCTTCCCGGCTATAGTCGTACTTCCTATTATCCAGAAATGCCAGTAAGGCCTGTTCTTCCTGTGGGTTATGGGGGTTAACAACGATGGCCATATCACAAATGTAAGAAATATTATAAGGAATTGAAAAAAGCTGTAATTGTTTTGACGTGTATTGTTGGCTTGGCATTGGAGACACAGTCGCCAGGCATAGTAGTTCGTAGTTGATACCCCCGCCCGGTTAAGCGTCCACGCTTAACCGAAAAATAGTTGCGAGTGTCCACGCTCGCGCAATTAGTCGGAGATAAACAAACGCAAAAAAGCCTCAAATCTTCCGACTTGAGGCTTTTGACTTAACTTGTAGCGGGGAGCAGGATCGAACTGCCGACCTCAGGGTTATGAATCCTGCGCTCTAACCATCTGAGCTACCCCGCCATTGAATATTTTTCTGTAAAAAACTGTTGTAAAGGCTAAATGTTGATGTTAATAAATATAAATGCCGCACCCTGCCTAAAAAGGTTTGCAAATATAGCAAAAATTAGTTTTCTTTAAAAAAAATGGTAACATTTACAGCTTACAAGTATTCAAGCATAAACCCGCATGGCCGAAAAGAAAAAATTTAATATCGAGTATGAAATAAAATCCTCCCCCCGGATACTGTATAGCTTTTTAAACGAGCCCAATGGTTTAACACAATGGTTTGCAGATGATGTGAGCGTAAAGGACCAGGTTTATACGTTTACCTGGGACGGCGAACAGCAAACAGCGAAGCTTTTGGCCATAAAAGAAAATAAAATTGTACGGTTCAGGTGGATTGATGATGACCCGCTATATTATTTTGAAATGGAAATTATCCAGGACGAGCTAACCAATGATGTGGCGCTAAGCATAACGGATTTTGCAACTGAGGATACCATAGGCGAACGTAAGCTGATTTGGAACAACCAGGTTGAATACCTTATAAGCGTTTTAGGGGCTTAAGTTATCCTGATGAAGAAAATACATCTTTTAATACTCAAATCATTTATAAGGCCTTTCTTAGTAACCTTCCTTATCGTAATGTTTGTGTTATTGATGCTGTTTTTATTTAAATACATCGATGACCTTATCGGTAAAGGGTTTGAATGGTATATTATCCTCGAACTGATGCTTTATGCATCTGCCACCAACGTTCAGATGGCTTTGCCTTTGTCGGTTTTGCTATCATCTATAATGACCTATGGCAGCCTGGGCGAAAATTATGAATTGGTTGCTATCAAAGCGGCAGGCATTTCGCTGCGCAGGGCAATGTACCCTATGATGGTAATAATCACAATTTTAAGCATATCGGCATTTATATTTTCAGATTATATGCTGCCACGGGCCAATCTTAAATATTATTCGTTACTATATGATGCAAGGCAGCAAAAATCAGCGAATTTTTTACCGGAAGGTGTATTCAGCAGTAGTTTTCCTGGCTATTCTATCCGGGTAAAAACGAAAGGCGCCGATGGGCAGACCCTGCACGGTGTTATGATATATGCTAAAAACCAGGCCGGAAATAATACCGATGTTTTAATTGCCAAAGAAGGCAAAATGTACCGTACCCCCAATGGGCAGTTCCTGGTTTTAAAACTTAAAGATGGCGTTAAATACATGGAAACCCCGGCTGAGAATAACTATAACGTCCGCGAAAGGTTAACCCGCTACCGTTTTAAAGAAACGGAACAAAAGTTTGATATTTCGGACCTTAAATTGCACCGTACAGACGAAAACGAATTCAAATCGGCTTACCAGATGATGAACCTAAAACAACTTAGGGATAACGCAACGCTAACAAAACGGCAAATTGACAGTGGTATGGCAGTAAATTATAAATTAATAACGGCTTATATCAAATATTTTTCGATACCGGTAAAGGCGGGCGCTGTTAAAAATCATGGGCGCCCTTATGGCACAGCATTTTCAAAGTTAACCCGGACTGAACAGTTAAGTGCGTTGATGAATGCTTCAAGTGAAGCACGCTCAGTTCAGGACCTGGAAAAAAGCGGTTCAGAACGCCATGCAGTACTAAAACAAAAGATACAAGAGGCTGGCCTTGAATATCAAAAAAAGTTTACTTTATCGGCAGCTTGTATCGCTTTGTTTTTAATTGGCGCGCCGCTTGGGGCAATTATCCGAAAAGGCGGCCTGGGCTTGCCTGTTGTTGTTTCTGTAATCTTTTTCCTTTTTTTCTACATCATCAATACCATCGGCGAAAAATATGTTAAGCATGGCAACCTTTCCCCTTTAATCGGGTCGTGGTTCGCAATTGTAATCATTACCCCGATAGGTATGTTCCTGTCGTATAAAGCGGCCACTGATTCTGCAATATTTGATGCGGATATTTACAAGCGTTTCTTTAACAGGCTGCTTAGGAGAAAGGTTGTTGAGTGAGTGGCGGATGACCAGCAGGGAGTGGCCCGTACTACCCAGGCAACCAATTACATATAAAACTATGTATGTGAATATCTTGACTCTTGATTGGCATTATGTACTAATTTACAAAGCGCCGACCTGAATGATCTTATTATCGTTTACCTTTGCGTAAAAGCGATTAACGGTTGACGGAAGCGCCCAAAAAAAAATTATCAGGCGCCCGGTATTTAATTATTTCCTGCAAGCCGCAATCAAAAAAACCGACAATAATGCTAAATACAATCCAGGAAGCTATAGAGGCTATAAAAAGTGGTAAAACAATTATAGTTGTTGATGATGAAGACCGTGAAAATGAAGGCGATTTTTTAACTGCCGCACATAATGCCACGCCCGAAACGATAAATTTTATGATACGCCACGGGCGTGGGCTGGTTTGCGCGCCTATTACAAAAAAACGTGCAGCGGACCTTGGCCTGGAACCGATGGTTAGCAACAATACCACTTCGCACGAAACTAATTTTACTGTTTCGGTTGATTTGCTGGAGGGTTGCACCACGGGCATCTCCGCCTCCGACCGTTCGAGGACAACCCTTGCGCTGATTGACCCTGAAACAATG
>DATCES010000515.1:0-4237 GCA_036509935.1 Mucilaginibacter sp. | reverse complement strand
CAATAACCTACCGGTCGCAGAAGGAGGTTGATGACGTGTTTATGGCATTAGAGGATAAGGGCGTGCATATCGTAAAACCTCCACAAAAGGTATTCTGGGGTGGTTATAGCGGATATGTGGCTGATATTGAAGGTAACCTTTGGGAAATAGCCTATAATCCCTTTTTAGAGATGGATAAAGCCGGGAACATATTATCAAGTAAATAAATTTTGCCATAATTTTAAGGTTTAAACAATAGATTAAACCTACAAGCTACTTTTTTTTATTTCAAAATAACTTATTCATACATTTAAGCCGCCCAATAAGTGGCTTTTTTTATTTATTAAAATATTATAGTATGTATAGTGCAAGTCCATCAACTGGTTTAGAAATTTGGTCACTGGTATGTTTAGCCGTTTTAATATTAATTGTTTGGGTAGCTGTAAGGTTTTTCCGTAAATACCTAAGGTCATAAAAATAAATTCAAACTGAGACACTACCGAAAGTCGAAAGCAAAAAGCTAATGTCCACAATTGAGGTAAGGCTTTTAGCTTTGTGCTTTTTCCTTTCAGCGTGATATAAAAGCTTTCGGCTTTGTGCTTTCAGCTTTTCGCTTCAAATCACTATCTTGCAGGTCAATTACCAATTGATCCTACAATGAAAAAATTCCTGCTAATAATTTCGCTGCTGTTCCCGGTATTGATTTATGCACAGCATAAAAAAACGCCTCCATCCACTTATGACCTCCTTATTGGTACTTATACCAAAGGCAAAAGCAAGGGCATTTACGTTTACCGCTTTTATGCCGAAACAGGCAGGCTGGCTTATTTGAATGAAATTGATGATGTTGATAACCCATCGTACCTTTGCGTTGCCGCCAATAATAAGTTTGTTTACGCGGTAAACGAAATTGGTAAAAATAGCGAAGTAAGCGCTTTTTCCTTCGAGCCGAAACAAGGGAAACTAACATTTA
Source organism: Mucilaginibacter sp. (assembly GCA_036509935.1). Lineage (GTDB taxonomy): Bacteria > Bacteroidota > Bacteroidia > Sphingobacteriales > Sphingobacteriaceae > Mucilaginibacter. Next base: position 3,285 of record DATCES010000515.1, on the reverse strand, counting down.
TTAATAAAGAACCGTCCGGCGGGGCCGACCCCTGCTACATTTCTGTTGATAAAGCGCAAAAAAATGTATTTGTCGCTAATTACAGCGGCGGCAGCCTGGCTGTTTTGCCGGTAAATAAGGACGGCTCCCTTAACCCTTTGTCGCAACTTATACAGGATGTAGGCCATGGTGTAAACGCAGCAAGGCAGGAAGCCCCCCATGTACACATGGCACTTTTGTCGCCTGATGAAAAATACTTGTTATATAATGATTTGGGTACAGATAAAGTAAATATTATGCGGTACCACCCATCCCGTCCACAGCCTTTAACACCGGCATCACCGGCATTTGTTAGCGTAAAAGACGGGGAAGGGCCGCGCCACCTTGTTTTTTCAAATGATAAAAAACACGTTTACTTAGTTACAGAGATGGGATCGGCAGTGCATGTTTTTGATTTTGATAACGGAAAACTGAAGGAAAAACAATCCGTTACTTTATTACGCGATGGGTTTAAAGGCCAAACCTCAGGCGCTACCATACACCTATCGCCCGATGGCAGGTTTTTATACGTTTCGAACCGGTTGGAAACCAATGAAATATCTGTTTATGCAGTTGATCCGGATAACGGGCAATTAACTTTTGTTCAAAGGGTATCAAGCAACGGCAAAAACCCGCGTGATTTTGCAATTGCCCCTAACGGCAATTTCCTTGTATTGGCCAACCAGGACAGCGACAGCATTTATGTTTATAAAATTGAGAAAAGCAGTGGGAAAATATTTGTGATATCGCCCGCAATTGAAGTGGGCGACCCGGTTTGTTTAAAGTTTGCAGCGGCGGAGTAGGCTTTTAGGTGAAATGCAATTACTTTATGGAAAGTTTTAACTCTTTGCCAATCCCTAACTTAATTAACCGGTAAAGGGTATTTAGCTGAATATCCGCCTTTCCGGTCTCAATTTTTGAAATATAATTTCGTGTAGTACCGCTATTCCTTGCAACTTCTCCCTGCGACACGCCTGCCTCTTCCCTCGCCGTTTTCAAAAGCTGTCCTATTTTAGGGCTTGTACTTATCCTGCTTACCAGGCAGCTATCCTGATAAAGGGTATCGGGGTCTAAATCCAATGCCCCTTTTATTACCTTTCCGCTTGGCAGGGTAGTAGTCTGGATTAAATTTTGCCAAACTATTGTACTATCTGCCGAAACACCGGCCTGTTTAAATATGTCCCATTCTTTTAAGGGGGCAAAACGGTTATCACCGTTTGATAGGCTTAAGGCTATTTTGGTGCTTAGGTCAATTTTACGCTCTTCTCCGTTAGTCCAAAGGGTGTAAAGGGTATTAGGGTGCTCTACATTTGTTATTTTTAAAATCCGGGGTAGCTTTTTCATAAATTCTTTATTTGAGGGTTAAGCGCCTCAAATAGCTCATAATACAAAAGTAAAAATAGTACCCAATTAGGTGTCACGTTTTTCAACTATTTTTTAAAAAATCTTTTTATATTTTCGTCACCTCAGCCTTTTCGTGCGGCGACAAATCAAAGGGCACCACTACTTTAAAGCTTATGTTGAGGCCCATATTAAAAATACCCGGCTGAACGCCGGGGGGTACAACGCGGTTGTCGAAATATTTAAGCCTGCTCATGTTCGATTGGTAGTTTACATTAGCAAGGTTAGTCCCCTCAATAAACAACTCCATAACCTTCTGTCCCGCAGCATTAAATAAATTGCCACCTACGCCTGCGCTTAATAAGTTATAGCCTGCGGTATAGGTTTCTGTTCCGTAAGCTGCAAAAAAGCGGTTTTGGGCATCGTAATGGTCGAACCCTATAAAAGCATAAACATTTTTAAAATAATTAAATCCTTTTGCAAAGGTGCCGCGCAGCTCCGAATGGGTATGCAGGGGCGGTATAAAAGGCAGGTATTTCAGGCTATCCGGTTCGTGGCCCCCATTGCCAAGGTTTGTTCCGTAAGTTAAGGTCATGGAATTTGCGAAATGCAGCCATGAAAGAGGATGAATATCCAGGTAAAACTCGCCTCCATCTATGCGCGCTGTGCTTTGCGCATAGGTAAACTTACTGTATATCCCATTAGGATTAGGTGAACCGTCCGGGTTTACACGTTCGGGGTTGCCGTTTGTATCAAGTATTTGTTCCTGGAAAATATAGTTTTGGATGTTATTGTCAAAAACCTCAACGCTGGCCGAAACATTCGGCAACGTAAGGAAAGCGCCAACATCCCCCTGCACACTAAATTCAGGTTTAAAATTGCTAATGCCTACATGGTATATCTGAGAACCCGGGTCAGCGCCGTTGGCAGATAATTCGGCTATACTTGGCGCCCTGAACCCACGTGCAATATTTCCTTTTAACAGAAATTCATCAGAGAAGTTGTAGGTAGCGCCGAAACTTCCGGTCGCTCCTGAAAAAGTTTTACTTAACGCGTTAAACTGCTTATACACATTAGGCGTGCCGGTAGGGTTCGAGCCCGTATAAAGTGACGGATAGAATGTATTGGTAGTATCAACGTAAGTGGCCTGTTGAGTGATCGAGCGGCTGTCATACCTCGCACCTGCCGAAAGGTCTAACTTCCCGAAACTCTTTTTTATTATGAAGAAAGGGCCAATGTCAAACTGGTGATAGGCTGGAATTGGAAAAACTGTAGCACCGCCTATGGTATTGTTTTGATATTGCCCGTTAACTCCGGTTGTTGTTTCATAGTCGTTTCCTAAATTAAAATTATACTTAATATCATAAGTATAAGTTGCCAGGTGTAAATTCAAGCCGGGAATATCGATTTCAGTAGGGTGGGTATACTCACGCCGGTGGCTAAACTGGTAACCCAGGTTAACTATCAGATTGCCGTTGCCCAATATAAAATTGCTGTTATCATAAATCCGGTAAAGCTGAACATGCTGATGCAAAGGTGTAATGGCATACGAATTTAATACGGATTCGGGAACAATAGGCCGGTAGGTATCAGCATCAGTTATTTGTCTTGTGAATTGCCGGGTAAGAGAGTCCCTGCTGCCGTTCGGAATTTCCTGGAAATCATCAAATATTGATGCATTCAGGTAGGAAGACCCCCATGATTTATTTAACCCTATCATCGCCCTTGCATCCCCTTCCTTGTAACCTGTGCCATAAACACCGCCATCATGCGGGTCTTGATAATCTTTGGCCTCTTTGCCTGAAATGATAGTTCCCCAAACCAGTCCGTTTTGATTTCCATACAATCTGAACGAACTATTTATCAATCCCTGGTTTGTACCGTAAATACTTTGTATAGATCCTATTATTTTGCCATCAGGCACTG
>DATCES010000514.1:0-3598 GCA_036509935.1 Mucilaginibacter sp. | reverse complement strand
AGCTGGTGGGCATCATTCACTATCCCCTTCAGCAGTTCGGATGAGGTGCCTAATACTTATAAGGAATTTGGATTTGGGGATATACATTGATTGCGGAATTACGGCCTGGAGCGTTGGAAAGATTGAAAATGCGGCTAAAATTCCCTCCTGGGGGAGTAATGGCACTAACTTAAAATAAAAACACAAGGTTAAAATAATGTCGAATAATGAATTTCGAACATCGAATACCGAAATTTCACTTCATCATTCATTATTCAAAATTCATTATTCGATATTAAATCTTTTAAGTTAGCGCCATTACCTAAAGGGGGAGTAGCGGGTGGTATCCTCAACTTATCTTGAATAGCTTACGTCCACACTGATAAAATTGTGCCCATAACCATAAGGGAGATAAGCCAAAAAGCGTTGTCTAAAATCCAAAGCCCCCAGGGTTTTTTCTCATAAAGTTTGGTACCCAGTGTTACAGTAGCCACGAATCCCAACCAAATGAAAAATGCGCCCATAAGCCCGCCATGCACGCCGCTTGTTTTTAAATAGGCATCGCCAAAAATGATGGAGTGATCCAAAACATAAGCCATTACAAATGAGCTTATCAGCATCAGCACCATGTTTAATGGCACTGGTTTCATATCGGTAATGCCGGTTAGCCGCTGCCACAGTTTAGCAAAGACCGCCCCATACCAGATGGCGGCAATAATGTAGCAGGCAAGCGCGGCTGCCGCTACAGCAAGATAATTTACGTGAACTTCCATAATTATAATTGTGTTTTTAAGTTGTTTAATAGAAAGGGTTTCTCAAATTTAATGAAAAAATAATCGGTATTGCAAAAATATCGCTGCAAATAATCCGAGAAATCGCGGAAAAGAATATCGTACGCTTTTAACGAAGATTGGTTGATAGTCGACAAAAAACAGGCATCACGCGCTGCCATTCCCCAAATAGGCCGTCCGGAAATATTGGTTCCAAAAATTACAGGGAGGCGATACTTTGTTTCTTCGTGGACACACATTTTGATCGGAGACGTAAAGTATTTCGCTACAAGTATTTCGTCTCAACGAAATGCAAAAAAACTATTACAAAAGCGCATCTTCTTGTTTCGCTATAAACAAGTTTATCCCAACCCTAATAATACTCATTTAATTCGCCTTTATCTGTGCAAACCTTACCCATTTCACAACCCCGAATAATAATCATACCCCTCCTCAGCCCAGTAGTCCCGCGGACGGGTATTGCTGAAAGTTATACTGCCTATCCGCTTCAAGTTTTTAATGCCATATTTAACAGGGATAATGAGGCGCAGGGGTGCGCCATGTTCCAAAGGGAGCAGTTTATCGTTAACCTCGTAGGCCAACAAGGTTTGCGGGTGCATCGCGCCCGGCATATCTATACCAACATAATACCTTTTATCGGGTGTTTCCATGCCAACATATTGCATTTTAGCGTAGTCGTCAAGTTTATAATGTCTTATAAAATCGCTGAACTTCACGCCACCCCAATGCGATATCTGGTCCCAGCCTTCCACGCATTTAAAATCGTAAATGATTTCGGTTTTTGGCAGGGCCATTAAATCGGGTAAGGTTACCTGCAAAACTTCGCCCCCCGTTTTAATTACCTGTAGTTTCCAGGTTGCGGGGTCAAATTTATTTTTGGCTTCAACACCAATATCGCTATTAACCCGCACATGCCGGGCAGCCATTGATTTGGGATAGGTTTTTACCAGGTGTTTATTGCTGAACACTTTCCTGAAAAACAATTCTGTTTGGTTAAGCGCCTTGCGAAGCGGCTTGTGGGCCTCCCCCGTAATGCCGGTGATTTCATCGGGCGATTTATATAGCCAGCGCCACCCTTCAAAAGCGCCAGCAGCCAAAACTGTAAAAGCTGCAAAAGATATAAAGTTGCGCCTACTGATCTTTTGCGCTATCGTAAGCTCTTTTTTTATTTTTTTATCCGGCTTTTTCATCTTCGTTTGTTGTATCAATAACGGGCACGGGGTTTTCGTTTACCACTTCAAACCCGGAGATGGCGGAGCTGAAATTACCCCAGCCAGCCAGTACCACCTGCACAATATGTACCACAAAAAAGAAAACATATCCCAAAGTTAAAACAAAATGCAGTATCCTGGCAAAGTGGTAACCGCCGCATAGCCAGGTTAAATAATAAAACTGCACTGGCTTATAAATGGCCATCCCGGTAATCACCGAGCCAATACCCATAATAATGATAGCCGTGTAAGCTATGCGCTGTGCGGCATTGTACTTGTTTTGCGGCGGGGCGGCTTTGCGCAGGTGCAGGTCGTGCAGCAGTACCTGCCATGCCTCTTTAAATGAGTTTCGTTTCGGAACAAGTTCACGCCATTCGCCGGAAATTGCGGTGTACAAAATATACAGTATCCCGTTAAGGGTAAAAAACCACATAAACAGGAAATGAAATGCCATCCCTTCCGACAAACGGTGCGGTATTTGTAAGGTATTATAAAACCAATCGGGGAAAAAGCGGAAAAAAGTATGGCCAAATATGGTGATAGAATATTCATCGTTGGCCCAATAGATCAGCATCCCGCTCCATATCATAATGGTCAGAATCGGGAAGTTTACCCAGTGGCACCAGCGCATCGCGAGTGAGTGTTTTTCTTTTATAGCTTTCATTGATACATAGTTCCCCCCCGGGGGCAATCCCTTAAAACACAAAGATGGGACCCACATTAAAATTAATGAAATTTTTATTTAGAATTTTTTAAACCTGTTGAGGTACTTGCGTTAATTTCATTTGAAAACACCGCCCTTGCAGCGGCTGTAACTATGCCATTACCTGTGTTTTGCAAAAAGCCGATAATCTCCCATCCCCGGATATCAAAACCATGGGGCAAAGCAATATTTACCAACCCATTATTCGCATTTAAAGCCACCATTTGCAATTTACGCACAATTTGCACATGCGATAAGGTGCGCCCGCTGTTTTCACCCCGCGCAACCTTTGTTTGTGCATTTTTTTGCAAAACCGCAATTTGCAATACCGTATTTTTATCGGTTCCGGCAGTATTGTATTTTATGCCAGCCTGACCCGGCCCGGTAACTGAAACGTTTAACGACAGTTGGGCCTGCGAACCTTTTTCAAGGTTTGTTTTGATAGCATTGCGTAAGGTACTTTCTTCCGACCCCACAAATTCTGTTTTACCATTAACCACTATTTGCGGAGTATAAACCGATTGCAGGTTTAAATAACCGGCATAATCATTTTGCCTTTTTGAAAAATCCGCGCTGCTGAATACGTCTTTCCAACCCAGGTAGTTCCAGTAATCAACATGATAAGCAAGGATATAAACCGATTTATCCTTACTTTCCTGTTGTATCCTTGCAATCAAATCATCAGCAGGCGGGCAACTGGAACAGCCTTCGGAAGTAAACAATTCAACAACTGCAAAACCCATGCTTTCGTTGTTGATTTTATTCAAGCTCCTGGTATTAATAAAAGCTATTGAACCCAATGCCGCAATTGTTAGTAAAGCAGCCAGTGTAACTATTTTAGCGGATCCCATATATTATGAATTAAATTTGGTGCCATTTTGCCTTTAGCCGGGTGACGTTTCAAAACCTTACAC
>DATCES010000513.1:0-2083 GCA_036509935.1 Mucilaginibacter sp. | reverse complement strand
TGAAACAACGAATTATGATGCTTCAAAAAAACAAATCGCAAAAAGTAGTGCTCATCAAATATCTTCTATCGGCCCCTTTATTTATTTTAATGCTGATATTGTCCTCAGCAACAATAAATAATAGTAAAACCATCCGATTGATCAATATTAAAGCCCAACAGGTTTTTTTAGCGCCGGCAACCGTTGAAAGCATAGGAGTTAAAACTTCGGGTAATCATGTAAATAAAACGGGCGTAAAACATACCTTATCATCGGACGACACCATCCCCGGACATGAGGAACTGATTTTTACTTCTGTTGAACAAGTGCCTGAATTTCCGGGCGGGGTTGAGGCATTTGGTGATTTTTTAGCAAAAACCATAAAATACCCTGTAGAGTTGCGCCTAAATAAAATTCAGGGAAGGGTAATCGTAAGCTTTATTGTTGAAACGGATGGCTCGCTGTCAAATTTCAGGGTTGCACGCGGCATAGGCTACGGGGCAGATGAGGAAGCAATCCGTGCTTTAGCATTGTCGCCAAAATGGAAACCCGGCATTCAAAATGGCCACTTGGTCAGGGTCGCTTATTCGGTGCCGATAGCCTTTACGTTAGATGATACAAAACCAGGTAAAGCTGTAGAGACTAAAACGGGAGCAGTTATTGAAATCGAAACTGATGGTAATTCAGTTACTGTCATAAATGAGCGTCATAAAACAAATGCCGATACAGCGAACAAAATTGTTGATGTTCGTTTGGATGGCCTAACCATACACCACCCGTTAGTTATACTCGATGGAAAGGAAATTGCTAATGTGAATATGGTCAATCCAATGGATATCCAAAGCATATCAGTACTTAAAGATGCGTCTGCAACAGCTTTGTATGGGGTGATGGGAGCTAATGGTGTGGTGCTTATTGTAACCAAAAAGACCTTGTTCAAAATAAACCCGGTAGCGCCCAAAAAGAATTAGCCGCCAGTTCGTTTTAAAAGTTATTTGTTTATGCTGATTAATTTTTACATTTATATAAAAATCAAATCACATGAACTGGAAAATCATCTTTCAATTATCAATTTTTGGATTGATAATGGCCTTTGCTACCGTATCATTGATACCTCAAAACATCGAACCAATATTTTGGCTGCTGATTTTTGCCTTTTGCGCATTTGTAATAGCTAAAGTTTGCACGGGCAAGTATTTTTTACACGGCTTTTTGGTGAGCATGGTTAATTGTGTATGGATAGTAGCTGTTCATATAGTTTATTATAAAAACTATATATCGCATCATCCTGATATGGCCTCGATGAATCAAAGTATGCCCGCCCCGCTTTCAATACATCCACGTGTGGCTATGGCCATTGCGGGGCCAATTTTTGGAGCGGCATCAGGCATTATCCTCGGGCTTTTTTCATTGGTAGCCTCCAAAATCGTGAAGAAAAATTAAGTTGCTAAGTCGAAAAGCCTGACTTGACTATGTTACAACGTAGGACTTTCGACTTGAGACTTAGAACTACCGGTGAAATTTAGGGTTAAAAGCAATTAGATACGTTACGTTTTTGTTCATCAGTGAATTTGCATCGAAACTATTTTCTAAATTGCTTAAAGGAAGCAGTAATTTTGATTTAACCAGCCTGAACAATTCAAATAAAGCCTCCTGCGCGGGATGGGCGGTTACTGTTGGATAGTAATTCTTCTCTATTTTTGTTTTCTCAACATCTGTCACCAAACTAAACTCCCAGCCTTCCAGTGTGTTTTGTCCGAATTCACTTGCACAATTTTTCACATCATATACATATTCCCGGGCCTGTGACTCCACTGATCTGTTTATCATTATTTTTTCTTTTTACCTGCTTCAATAATTGGTTTTACCGCGTCTTTTTTCCCTGATTGATAATCAGATGGCGCCTTTTTGCCAAGAGGATTAGCTGCCTTTTTTTTCTCTTTTACGTTTTGTCTGTCTTTGCTCATTGTTTTTTAATTTATTATTATCCGGCTTTCATCAGTTTAAACTATAATTCAACAATTAAATATTGCATGTGGTGGCGTTATTAATGCCTGGTCTTATTTGTTGAAAGGAGATTTTTTATTAGTAGGGATGTAAATTC
>DATCES010000512.1:0-4834 GCA_036509935.1 Mucilaginibacter sp. | reverse complement strand
TTCGATATGATTTTATTGGACCTTGAAATGCCAGTAATGGATGGTTATGCCGCTATAAAGGAAATTAAACTATTATATCCGCAAATCCCTGTGATAGCATTTACCGCTTCATTAATTGACAATGAAACATTATCTTATTTGATATCGATCGGTTTTGAGGACTGTATTATAAAACCTTTTCAGCCCCAGCATTTGTTTGCTCAAATAAAAAAGTATTGCAGGGGGGCGCTTATCAGCAATGTGGCCCCTGCCGGTCAAAATGCATAAAAGCAGCTTTTTTATTGTTTCACGCATTACATTTATCTTGCTTAACTTGCCATCGGTAATTATTCTACATATTATGAATGAAGATCAGATCAAAACCTACCTTAAAGAAAACGACATAAAAAAAATAAAGTTTGCATTTGCCGATATTGACGGTATTTTGCGGGGCAAGGTTATCCACCATAAAAAGTTTATCGATGGCCTGCAAAACGGCTACGGTTTTTGCGATGTGGTATTTGGTTGGGACAGCAGCGATGCCTGTTATGATAATGTACAACTTACCGGCTGGCATACCGGCTACCTCGTCCGGCAATAGCTGAGTGTATTGCTGTTTACGGCGCTGATAACGACAAGCGTTTAACCGGGAAACACGAAACCGCTTCCATTAACGACCATACCTATGGCGTATCAGATCGTGGCGCATCAATCCGCATACCTTTGTACACCGTGCAAAAGGGATGGAAGGGTTATTTAGAAGACCGCCGCCCGAACTCAGCTGCCGATCCATATAAAGTTGCTACAGTAATTATTAAAACCGTTAAATCGGCTAAAGTTTAACTCAAAACTAAATTGATTATACCCATTCCCCTGGTTGTAAAATGCCAGGGGATTTTTTTGACAGCAGATCAGATTTATTTCTGCGGGGTTTTTGTGTGCTCATCGGCAAAAGGTTACTCATCTTTTGAGAGATAATAGTAAAACATTTGGCTAGGAAATTTAAAACTATATATGTAAGTAGTAAAACTTACCAGTTTCCATCCTTTGTCGTAATAGGGTTTCAGCAATTGTAAAAGGGCGTTATCTTGTTGGGCAAGGAACTTCACGCTGCTGCTCCCCGGGTGTAATATAATCTTAAGGTCTGTTATTTTCTGAGCCGAATCTGTACGCGTGACGATCATATTATCTATATGTCGTTCTGAGGGAGAATAAATTGTAATATTCATGTACCGGGTTTTGCTTTTTTGCTGTGCGAAAGCATTGTAGCCTGCGGCTAAAGCAAGGATGAGGATTAGTAACTTTTTCATTGGGTGTGTGATTTTTTAAAGAGGTGAATATAATCGGGTTTATTTAACTCTTTTGATATGGTTTAATCAAAAAGGTTTAAAAGGATAGCCAAAACACATCAAAAAAGTTACACATCTTATTATATGAATGCACTATTTGATCTACCTGCCGTCTTCAAATGTGACCAGCCATGTACAGGTAAATTATAAAGGTATATCCAGCAGCTAACCGGGCCGTTTTCAGTTTCGGCATCTGTTAAAACCCGTATAAACTCATTCGGCTGTGGCTGATCGTCACCAAAGCCTTCATACATGTCGATCAGGGCCAATACATCTGAACGTTCATCTATTTGCAAAATGATCCCATAGATGAAATCATTTCCCGTAAGGGACAATACCGCGTCCGGGTATTCCCCGATATCATAAAGCTTTCCTTTGAGCATTCCGGTTGAACAAAATATGCTGCTATCCCGAAGATATACACCGTATTTATTGCCCGCATCCAGCAAAGTGCCGTAAATAAATAAGTAGCTGCTTGTTTCCATCACCTGATTATCATGTTTCCGCCAACGAATATAATTTCTATATCAATTAAAGAAACGAAGTTAAAAACCAACATATTGTATCTCTGCAACCTCAATTTTTTATTGTTTTATTCATTACATTTATCTTGCTTAACTTGCACCACCATTTATTGCCTGTAATATGAATGAAGATCAAATCATAGCCTACCTTAAAGAAAACGATATAAAAAAAATAAAATTCGCTTTTGCTGATATTGACGGCGTTTTGCGCGGGAAAGTAATACACTACAAAAAATTTATTGACGGCCTGCAGAGCGGCTATGGTTTTTGCGATGTAGTATTTGGCTGGGACAGCAGCGATGCCTGTTATGATAATGTTGCGCTAACCGGCTGGCATACCGGCTACCCAGACCGGCAATGCAAGATTGACCTTTCCACTTTCCGTACTGTGCCCTGGCAGGAAAATATACCTTTCTTTTTAGGTGATTTTAGTGATGCCGAAGGTAATGACTTGCCTGCCTGCAGCCGCAGTTTGCTGAAGCGTATAGCAGGACAGTGTGAACAAATGGGCTACCACCCCGAATTTGCACAGGAATTTGAATGGTTTAATTTCAGGGAAACGCCGCAAACTTTAAAGGAAAAAAGCTTTAAAAATTTAGAGAACCTTACACCGGGTATGTTTGGCTATTCAATTTTGCGGACATCGCAGGAAGGGGATTTTTATAATGACCTGTTTAACCTGCTTTACCGGTTTAACGTGCCGCTGGAAGGCATCCATACCGAAACAGGCCCCGGCGTTTACGAGGCTGCCATTTTGCACGACCATATTTTACAAGCTGCCGATAAAGCCGTATTATTTAAAACAGCGGTTAAAGAAATAGCTTATAAACACGGCATTATGGCATCTTTTATGGCCAAATGGAACGGGGACCTGCCCGGTTGCAGCGGCCATGTCCACCAGAGTTTATGGAACAAAGATAAATCAGAAAACCTGTTTTATAGCGACAAGCATGAAAACCATATAAGCGATCTGCATAAGCACTACATCGCCGGCCAGTTACATTGCCTGCCCCATATTTTGCCAATGTATGCGCCAACCATAAACAGTTACAAACGTTTGGTTGAAGGTGCCTGGGCGCCAACCACCATTACCTGGGGCATTGATAACCGCACAACGGCGCTGCGTGTATTACACCCATCCGAAGGTTATACACGCCTTGAAATGCGTGTTCCCGGTTCTGATACTAATCCGTACCTTGCTATGGCTGCGGCCCTTGCATCCGGCTTATACGGCATAAAAAATAAATTACCTTTAAATATACCGGCAACGGTTGGCAATGGTTACCACGATAAAAGGAACGGCCTTCTTTCTTCAAATTTGTTTGATGCAACCACAATTATGAAGGATTCTGCTGTGGCTAAAGAACTGTTTGACGGCCCGTTTGTTGAACACTTTACGCAAACCCGCTTTTGGGAATGCAGGCAATTTGCCAAAAGTGTTACCGATTGGGAACTGAAGCGGTATTTTGAGATAATATAGTCTGAACCGGGATTAAGGGGATTTCAGGGATTCATTGGATGTATATTTGCGCTTATGTGGGAATTAAGAGAATTTTTAATGTTTTGAAATAAATACAATTAGTAAATTAACATCGGATAAATCAGTAAAATCTGTTTAATCCCGGTTCAGACAAAAAGAAATGCAAGAGCAACTAAAATATGACGAAATTACTCGCAAAATCATTGGGTGTGCAATGCGTGTACATACAAAACTTGGTAATGGTTTTCAGGAAGTCATATACCAGCGATCAATGGAGCTTGAAATGGCATTAGAAGGTGTTTCGTTTGAAAGGGAAAAAGAGATGGTGATTTATTACCGGGAGGTAGAAGTTGGTACAAGGCGAGTTGATTTTTTTGTGGAAAATTTGATAATGGTTGAACTTAAAGCAATAATTGAGTTAGAAGATGTTCACCTGTCACAGGGTATAAATTACCTCGAAGCATATAATGTCGAGATCGGCTTACTTCTAAATTTTGGCAGTAAATCCTTAACAGTTAAAAGATTGTTAAATAAAAAGTTCAAGTAAAAGTAACTTCCAATTGAATCCAAAAAATCTCTTAAATCCCCTTAATCCCGGTCAATTGTGAACAAAGAATTAGATTTACATCCCAAAAACCCCATAAACCCATTATTCCCGGTACGGGCTTTTAAAGTTCAAACAAAATTGGATTATACATTTATAATAAAAAAAGCATGGGAGGGGTACGATGCCTCAAAATCGATCAGGGGGATTGAAGATATCAGCGCGATGGTTTCCACCAACCATGTGTTCCGTATAACATTTCATGATGACGATATTATTATTGCAAAGCTTTCATACTTTGGCAAATACGAAAATTTTAAAGAAGACCACCGCATCATTCATTCCTTATCAAACAACCTGCTTTACCCATTCGAAAACCTGCTGGCAAAATCGTTGCTAAAAAATAACAGGGTTTATATTTACAGGCATAAACAGGGTAAAACAGATGCATGGGTGGTTTTCTATAACCCAACCCGGATACTTGGTCGTTTGCCGCGCCGGCTGGAAGAGCAACATATCTGTAAACTGGGCCAGCAGGTAGGCAAATTTCATAAAGCCTGTTCGAGGGTAAAAAATGTATTGCCAAAATCATCTAAAACACTTCGCACAGATATTTTTGCTTTGCAGCAGCAATTGGAAGTAAACGAAAAAAATTTCGGTTCTGCTATGCAGGTTGATTTTTTGAAATATCACTGCGATCTGTTCCTTAAAAACCGATCGGATTATAACATGAAATCGTTTGAGATCATCCCTGTTTTTATCGACTGGAATATCGGTAATTTTTCGGTTACGCCCAATCTTGAACTTTATTCCCGCTGGGATTACGATTGGTTCAGGATGAGTTACCGCATACTTGATTTTTATTTTTTTAGCCGGGTAGTATCGGATGCAGGCGACAAGACGGTGTTCAGCTATTATATAAATACGATGATGGAAGACAGGTTTATCCTGTTTTTAA
>DATCES010000511.1:0-2883 GCA_036509935.1 Mucilaginibacter sp. | reverse complement strand
ATGGTGAGTGGTGAATGGTGAGTGGTGAGTAGTGAATGGTCAGTAGTGAGTTGACATATTGATACCCAAACCGACCACTGACTACTCACCACTCACTACTTTTTTGAGGCAAGGGCAACTTTAATGCCTAAACCGATCAGTATAAAACCCGTAATTTTTTCCTGCACTACCCATACCCTGGGGTTCTTCCTGAAAAAATCTTTTGTTTTGCCCAATATACAGGCAACAATGATCAATACCAGGGTTCCCTGCACATCAAACCAGATCCCCAGCGTAAACAGCTGAAACTTGAAAAATGAAGATGAGGGGTTGATAAATTGCGGCAGAAAAGACAAAAGGAATACCGCGACTTTGGGGTTTAAAGCATTGGTTACAATCCCCTGCTTAAATAATTGCAGGTAATTGGCCCTGGCAGGTTTTGATGACAGCAATTTTAACAGCAGGTTTTGATGACAGCGCTTTTATACCGAGATAAATTAAATATCCAGCGCCGGCAAACTTAATGAATTGAAAAAGATAGGCTGATTTTGAAATAATGATGGAAAGGCCCAGTACCGCTGCTAAAATATGCACAAAACCACCGATGAATATCCCTGCTGCTGAAGCTATCCCGGCTTTTATGCCCTGTGAAACGCTTCGTGAAGCAACATACAGCATATCATTGCCCGGTGTTAAGTTCAATAACAGGGAGGCGATTAAAAACAGGTATAAGTTTTGAAAATTAAACATATTTTTTAGTTATTGGTTGATTGGGTTGGATTGCGTTGTGTGGGTTTCATTTGCATAGCTAAAGATGAGGCTTTTTATGATTAATTTCAAATTACGACCCGGCAAAAATACAACACGTTGATTACGAGATGTTCACCATGTTAAAAAAATGTGTTATTGCGAAATGAACGTGAACATGAACATCTTTGACATCGAATTAAGTTAAATTACTTAAACATTTTAACTTAAATTTGAAGGTCTTAATCCACCAAAATCAACCCATGCCTGCTACCGATAACGGAACTGTAACCCTAACCACCAGCCAAAACGGCGTTGCAACCATCAGCTTTTACCATCCTGCTCAAAATGCATTGCCCGCCGCGCTGCTGGATGATTTGACAAGCAAGATAACCCAGGCAGGCAATGATACGCAAACACGGGTTATTATTTTAAAAAGCGAAGGCGAACGTACATTTTGCGCAGGGGCCAGCTTTGATGAACTATTGCAGATAAAGGATAAACACGCAGGCGCCGAATTTTTTTCAGGCTTTGCGAGGGGGATAAATGCCTGCCGCAAATCGTCGAAGATTATCATTGCCCGCATACAGGGCAAGGCTGTCGGCGGTGGCGTCGGCCTGGCCGCCGCGGCCGATTATTGCCTGGCAACTGAAGCCGCATCAATAAAGTTAAGCGAACTGGCCATTGGTATTGGACCTTTTGTAATATCGCCTGCGGTAATCCGGAAAACAAGTTTAGCTGCATTTTCGCAGCTTACTATCCGCGCAAGCGATTTTCAGACGGCACAATGGGCTAAAGAAAAAGGGTTGTATAACGAGGTTTATCCTGATATTAACTCTTTGGATGCTGCATTGGGTGCGCTGTCGCATAAACTTGCCTCCTATCATCCCGGGGCGCTTAAAGGATTAAAAGAGATTTTATGGGAAGGTACTGCCGATTGGGATGAGCTGTTAGACCAGCGTGCAGCAATCAGCGGCGAACTGGTGCTATCTGAATTTACACAGCAAGCTTTGCGTGGATTTTTAGCCGGGGACAGGTAATTTAATCCGGTTATTTATCAGTGCCTGGCATGGGTTTTATTTTCTTTTATGGCATTTGATGTTTTCGCGAATTATAATTTGATTTAGCGCCATTTATTTTACTTTTATTTGTATCTATGGCTATTGGTTATACGTAAACGTTTAAATAGCTTTACGGTGTATTTTTAAAGAGTTTTTTAACATTTACTGTTATTTTAATACTATGTTTTATTGGTTATTTACCGTTGCTGTTTTTGGTTCGATCTTTATTGCATTTTATATTTACAATTATTACGATAAGCGCAGCACGATAAGGAAAAATTTAGAGAAAATCCGAAACAAGTGGGGCCGCCCGGTTAACGCCCGTCGCAATTTTACATTAATAGCCACCTATTTAAACGCGGTTGACAATACTGCAAAAGTATCCAACGCCACGGCCGATGACCTGGACCTTAATAACATTTTCAATTATATTGACAGGACGAACTCCAAACCTGGTAAACAATACCTGTACAAAAAACTATTTACCCCTGAAACCTCGTTCGAGAACCTGTTAAAATTCGACAAAAAAATCGAGGCCTTGAAAATGCCCAGGCCCGATCAGGAAAAAATTGAGCTGGAACTGTCAAAACTCAGCGGTGGCGATGCCTATTACCTGGCCGGATTATTTTTAAAAGAACATGAGTTTTTAATTGTCCCCCTGATGGGTTTTTATATCAGGATTTCTGGAATTGCTGTTATAGGATTAATAATATCTTTATTTATTGTCCCTAACCCTGTATGTTTTGTGGTTTTAATAGCATTGCTGGTTGGCAATATAGCATTGCACTATGGCACAAAAAACAAAATATCAGCCTACACCAGGTCATTGCCACAACTGATTATTTTACACAGTGTAGCCCGTAAATTATTAAAAAAAATAAGCTTTGAACAGGACGAAGAGGTAAAAAACAGCTTAAATAAACTTTCGGGCTTAAACCGTTCTTTAAACCTGGTTAGTTTTGAAAGTAAATTAGCGGATAACCCCGAGAACTTCAGCTACGCTATATATAAGCTGATAAAATTACTATTCCTGCTGGAGCCGTTAATGTTCATTACATCGGTAAAACGCATTAATAAATACCGCGGGCATATCGAA
>DATCES010000510.1:0-3116 GCA_036509935.1 Mucilaginibacter sp. | reverse complement strand
CATGATAAAGGCTGGCGTTAATATTTGCCGACTAAATTTTTCTCATGGAAAGGCTGCGGACCATAAGGCGGTGATAGATACTATCCGCGAAATTAATGAACAATATAAAACCAATGTAGGGATATTGGCCGACCTACAGGGGCCTAAAATACGTATTGGTTTGGTAAAAGACGGCGGGATACACCTGGTTAACGGTACAAAAATAAATATTACCACCCATGAGCTAATTGGTGATGATAACCAAATTTATATCACTTACGACACTTTTCCGCAGGATGTGCAGCCTGGTGAAATTATTTTGCTTGATGACGGAAAAATACAAATGAGGGTTATTGAAACCAACAGGAAGGATACCGTGGTTTGCGAAGTAGTGCATGGCGGAATTTTAACCTCGCGCAAAGGCGTTAACCTGCCAAACACCAAGGTATCTATCCCGAGTTTAACCGAAGAAGACCTTGAAAACCTGCAGCTTGCTTTGGCATGGAATGTTGACTGGATCGGCCTTTCGTTTGTACGGACAGGCCAGGACATTTTGGAATTGAAAAAGATAATTGCAGAAAGCGGCAAAGCGGCCAAAGTAATTGCTAAAGTTGAGAAGCCTGAAGCCATTGATAATATCGATGAAATTATAGCGGCTACCGATGGCGTAATGGTTGCCCGCGGCGATCTGGGTGTTGAAATGCCGCTTGAAGAAGTGCCTTTATTGCAAAAAATGATAGCCCGCAAATGCCGTGAGGCATCAAAACCGGTTATCGTTGCCACACAGATGCTTGAATCAATGATTACCACCCCGCGCCCAACCCGCGCGGAAGTAAATGATGTGGCCAACTCGGTACTCGATGGCGCCGATGCGGTGATGCTTAGCGGCGAAACATCGGTTGGCGAATTCCCCGTAATTGTTATTGAAACAATGGCGAAAATTGTGCGTAATGTAGAAGATCTGGGCTACCCTTACTATGCCACTAAACAACCAAACACCGATACGGCTTCGCTAAATTATTTACGTGACGCAGTATGCAATTCGGCAGTTTATCTCGCCGGGCACACCAACGCAGTCGGTATAGTTTCTATGACAATATCGGGCTATACCGCCTTTGAGATCTCAAGCTACAGGCCCAAAGCCGGTACTTTTATCTTTACCTCAAATAAACACTTATTAAATGCCCTGAGCCTTGTTTGGGGCGTACGGACATTTTATTACGATCACCTGGAAAGTACCGATAAAACCATCAGCGATGTAAATGCTATCCTTAAAGCGGCAAACCTGGTACAGGAAGGCGATGTGGTAATAAACACCGCCGCAATACCCATTTATAAAGGGGGTAAAACAAATATGCTTAAGGTTACTGTTATAGAATAGGTGAGTGGTGAATAGGTGAGCGGTGAATTGAATCAACCACTCACCACTCACCACTCACCTATTCATCACTCATAAACCTTAATTACAAATACTTTGTAATTTCGGGGGACATAGGGGTAACCGCTGACCGGAAGCGGTGAATAAGCTTACCATCTTTATCGATCAGGAATTTTTCAAAGTTCCATTTAATCTCGCCGGTAAAATCAGGGTTCGGGGCTTCTGTTAAGTATTTGAACAATGGACAAATGTCATCGCCCTTGACACTTACTTTTTCGTTTAGCGGAAAAGTGACGCCAAAATTTTTGGTACAAAAGGTTTTGATGTCTGTTGCGGTGCCCGGTTCCTGGTGTGCAAAGTTGTTAGCAGGGAAACCCACCACCACTAATTTGTCTTTGTACAGGTCAGAAAGTTTCTGCAATTCGGCGTATTGGGGGGTAAAACCGCATTTTGATGCTGTGTTAACAATTAACACCATTTTCCCCTTGTACTGGTTTAGCGAAAAAGCCTGGCCGTCAATGTTTTTCAGTTTAAAGTCATAAACCGAACCCGGGGGGGCCACAAACATAAGGCCCAAAAATAAAACAAGTAATTTCATATTTTTAATATATTGGTTTCAAAACAATCCTGATCACTGACAGCCATCAGCACAATTCGGTATAGTGAAGTAAAATTACCCATTAAAGGTTCTCACCTTCAAATAGAAATCTTCTTTTTGTGTCATTTTTTGTTTTGTAACAGAAGTTTTATCTTTATACCCCAGCAAGTGCAAAGCGCCGTGGATGATAACCCGATGCAATTCATCAGTTTCGGTAATATTTAACTTAGCGGCATTTTCGCGGATGCGGTCTATCGAAATAAAAATATCGCCAATTATCACCTTTTCTATATCCGAATTATCAAAAGTAATGATATCCGTATAAGTATCGTGGTTAAGGTATTGCCTGTTTATTTGCAATAAATAATTGTCGTGGCAAAAAATGTAGGATAGTTGTTTAAGTTTATACCCTTCGGCCTGTATGGTTGAGGTAACCCATTGCCTTATGGCGATTTTATGTTTCAGTTTATAGGTAATGCCTTCTTCAAAAAAATGTATTGCAGGCATTATATTTTAAAGTGAAGTTCCACTTCATTGCCTTTAGTATTGAAGATGCATTGGTCTGCAAGGTGTTTTACGATAAATACGCCCCTGCCGGTCAGGTTTTCAAGATTTTCAGGCGCGGTGGGGTCTGCAAGGTTATTATAATCAAAACCTTCACCTTCATCGGTAACGGTCCATACAATACGGCGGCTTTCGATATCAGCGTTTACGATCACCCTTTTATCCGGATCAAGCTTATTACCATGCACTATGGCATTAATAACAACCTCACTAAGGCACGTCATCATATTAGCGAAAGTGTCTTCACTAATTTTATGTTTGTCTGCGATTTCTTCAATCAAATTTTCCAGCAATATTATGCTTTCCTGTTTCGAAGGAAGCTGTAGCGTGTATAGTTCACCGGTTTGAACATTTGATTGGTCCATATCATTTAGCGTTGAGTAGATCAAAGTATGATTTTATTTTTAATTTATAATAAAAATTTATGGCAGGGGGTATTGTCCTTACCTGCTCGGTTTGTTTTTGTTTGGCTTGCCGGTATTCCTGCAATGCTTTTATGTATCCGGGAGGGATGTCTTTACCGGCATTACTTTCGCGTTGCTGATCCTGCCCGCGTTGCTGTTCGGCTTTTTCAGCTTCCAGTAACCTGGTCTGAAT
>DATCES010000509.1:0-7752 GCA_036509935.1 Mucilaginibacter sp. | reverse complement strand
CCGGTTGTTTTCTATATATCCTCAACAACGACAACAGCGGGTTTGCACGCTTCCATTCAAATTTTCTGCGGTTTTCCTTCGCTAATGATTCAGGTAAAACAAACAGTCCATAAAGCCCGTTGCAAAATGCAAAAGCAGCTGCGGCCAAAAAAGGCAACCTTATATTAATGGCAAAAAGGTAAGCGCCTGTAGCTATCCCGAATATTAACCCGATAGCGGATGCCGCGCCAACCAGCCCAAAGTTGGCGGCCCTTTTATTGCCGGTACTTACATCGGCAATATAGGCGGTAGCTGTTGAAGTACTTGCGCCGCAGATGCCTGCAATGGTACGGCCAACAAATAACCAGGCTATTGTTGGCGCAAAGGCCATCACCACATAATCAATTCCGAAACCAAATAAGGAAATCAATAAAATTGGGCGGCGGCCAAACCTATCGCTCAGGTTACCCATTATGCTTGCAAACAGTAACTGCATTGCGGCATAAACAAAAGTTAACCAGCCGATATACTCTGAAGCCCGGTTTACATTAATATGCCCTAAAACCTGGAGCAGTTTAGGCAAAACAGGGATGATGATCCCCAATCCCAGCACATCAACAAAAATTGTTATAAAAATAAAACCAAGCGCTGCTGATTGTTTGGGTTTTGCCATGTTTTGGTTGATTAAGTTAGATTAAGTTGATTAAGTGAGTAGTTGATTAATTTCATTAGGTCATTTCGACTTTAAATTATTTTTTTTCTTTTTTTAACTACTCACTTAATCAACCATCCACTTAATCAACCAGTCACCTAATCAACTAATTCCTTTTAAAACTCCTTATGGCTAATACGGCGCTTGCAAGCATTAGTATTGATCCTAAAACAAACGGTGCCCCTGGGAATTGAAAAGGAGCACGAGGCCTGGTAAAATAATAAAAAGACCAAGTCATAACTATCGGTCCAAAAATGGTGCTCAAACTAACCAGGCTTGTCAATCCGCCCTGTAATTCACCCTGCTCATTTGCCGGGACGCTGTTACTCATGTACCCCTGCAACGCTGGCCCTGCTATCCCGCCTAAACAATAAGGGACTAAAAAAGCAAACATCATCCATCCTTTGGTGGCAAATGCAAATAAAATTAAACCGATACTATAAAGCAATAAACCAATCCATATACTTTTTTCCTGGCCCAGTTTTGGTATTACAACCCTGATAAGCCCACCCTGCACAATGGCAACCAATAACCCTACAAAACCTAATGATAAACCAACCATGCGATTGCTCCACTGAAATTTTTCGATAGTATAAAAGGTCCATACACTTTGAACCGACTGCACCGCAAAATAAACCAGGAATAAACAAAGGGCAAGCCCGAATACCTTTTTGTATTTATTTAACTGCACCAATGAACCAATTGGGTTTGCCCTGAGCCAGCTGAACGGCCGGCGGTTTTCAACCGTCAATGATTCGGGCAAAATAAAATAGCCGTAAGCTGTATTTAACAGGGCCAGTGCAGCAGCGGCCAAAAACGGGTATTGTGTATTGTAATTTCCTAAAATACCGCCGATAATGGGCCCGATAATGAAGCCCACACCAAAAGCAACGCCAACCAGGCCAAAATTTGCGGCTCTTTTATCAGGGGTACTTATATCCGCTATATAGGCATTTGCCGTGGTAAAACTGGCGCCGGTTATGCCTGCTATAATCCTGCCGACAAACAACCAGCCGATAGACGGGGCAAAGGCAAGAAATAAATAGTCGATACCAAAACCAAGCAGAGAGCTTAACAATACTGGCCTGCGGCCAAATTTATCACTTAAATTCCCGATCAAAGGTGAAAACAGGAACTGCATGGCCGAATAGGCAAATGCCAATCCCCCCGCATAAATTGCAGCCTCACTTAAACTGCCATGAATAAGATGCTGAATTAATTTCGGTAACACCGGGATGATAATGCCAAAGCCAATGACATCGATTAATATCGTCGCAAAAATAAAACCTAATGCAGCCTGACCTCTGGGTTTAATCATGCCGCAAAATAAAAATTATACTTCAAATATTTTATTAATAAATTGTACGTTATATCTTTATATTGACTAACTTTATAGTTATTATAAACCCATCTAAACTAAAATTAAACAAAACCAAATACTAATCAAAAAATCAATCAAATGAAAAAACTGAAAACCTTGGCCTTGCTGCCTGCGCTTTTCGCCTTTCAGCCTGCCTTTTCACAAACCGATGCCCATCTCAATTTATCCGATCAATTCCCGGCTGCCGGAGAAAAAATCTCTATTACATATAATCCGGAAGGAACTGTAGTTGATGGGAAAAATGATATTGCAGCAACAGTTTATTATCTGGATAATAAAGATTATCCCGCTGCCGATATCGACCTGAAACCAGATGGAAAATTACTGAAGGGTGATATAACCGTTCCGGACAGTGCGAAGGCTTTTTTCATAAGAATCAGTTCAGCAGATCTGGTCGATAATAACAATGAAAAAGGTTATATATACCTGGTTTATAAAGATAAACAACCTGTTAGGGGCGCTTATGCCTCCGAGGCTATGATTTTTTCAGGTTTGGGTAATAATCTGGCCAAAATAAAAGCTGATAACCCGCAAAGGATAATATTATACAAAAAGGAATTTGCTTTATATCCGCAAAGCGAAAAAGAATACGGGGACACCTATTTTTTTCTGATGGCATTAAAACCTGAAAACAAAGCAATCATTGATCAAAAAATTAGTGGGCTGGAAAAAAGCACAGATGAAAAAGATCTGATGCTTGCATTTAACCTGTTAAGGTCAACAAAAAATACTAAGGCATCTGATTCGTTGAATGCAGTTATTAAAACCAGGTTTCCAGCCGGATCGACAGTTAAAAACGAAATGGGAATGGCCATTTATAGTGAAAAGGATCTCAACAAAAAGGATTCACTGTTTAATATTTTTATCAGCAAATTCCCGTCAACTGCTGCTGATAAAAATACAGTTGCAGCTTACCTGCCCGCGCAGTTAGCAGGAGCTTATCTGAAAAAAGATGACTTTGTAAATTTCCATAAATACGAAAAGTTGATACAGGATAAATCAATGGTGCAGATGACTTTAAACAACGTTGCCTGGGAATGGGCATTAGCCGGCGAACATCTGGATGATGCGGAAAAATTGTCAAAACAAACAGTGGATTTCATGGCAGAAAAAGTCAATATCCCATCAGCATCTGCATACACGTCGCTTAACCAGGCCAAAATAAATAACCAGAATACTTATGATATGTTTGCCGACACTTATGCCTATATTTTATTTAAGGAAAACAAGCCCAAAGAAGCGCTGAAATATATGCAGGTAGTTTATGACAGAACTCCGGGTGAACTAAATTCAAGCGAGCATTATGTACAGATCTTAGGCGAAGACAGCCAGTATGCTAAAGCTATGGAGATAGCTGAAAAAAGTATCAGGCTTGGGCAAAGTTCAAAAGTTTTAAAAGATGAGTTAAAAAAGGACTATATCAAGGTTAAAGGCAGCGATGCCAGTTACGACCAATACTATGCATCTATTGAAAGCGAATCGAAGCAAAATGCACGAGCGGAGCTTGCTAAAACAATGATCAATATGCCGGCACCGCTTTTTACCTTAAAGGATTTGGATGGTAATGTGGTTTCTTTAAAAGATTTGCAAGGAAAAACGGTGATTGTAGATTTCTGGGCAACCTGGTGCGGTCCGTGCAAGGCTTCATTTCCAGGCATGCAATTGGCGGTAAATAAATATAAAGACAACCCGAATGTTAAATTCCTATTCATAGATACCAGGGAAACAGCTGAAAACTATTCTGATGGCGTAAAGAAATTCATAGCTGATAATAAATACACATTTCATGTATTGCTGGATGAAAAAGGAGACGATGGCGGACAATCAAAAGTTTTAAACGCCTTTGAAGTAACCGGTATACCAACCAAATTTATCATTGATAAAAAAGGCAATATCCGGTTTAAGCATGTTGGTTATGACGGCAGCACCCCGGAGATAATGGCTGAAGACATAAGCGATATGATAGATGTGGCCAGCAACCCCGATTCGATTGTTTCAAGCCAGGTAAAATAAGCAGCTAAGCTTACAGGGAAGTGCTAAAATTAGTGCTTCCCTGTAATTTAAAAATTCGGTTTAAGCACATATTTTTCATAGAATTTAAAGATATGCCCGGTAGCTTCTTCGGCAGTATCCACCAGCCTGTAAAGGTTAAGGTCATCGGGATGTATATTATGCTCCTGGTCAAGCATCTTTTCTTCCACCCAGTTAAACAGCCCTTTCCAGTAATCGCGGCCAACAAATACGATCGGGAAACGTGCGATCTTGCCTGTTTGGATAAGCGTGATGGCTTCAAACGATTCATCCATCGTGCCAAAGCCGCCAGGCAAAATGATAAATCCCTGCGAGTATTTCATGAACATTACTTTCCGGATAAAAAAATAATCAAATTCCATTATTTTATCCCTGTCGATATATTTATTATGAAATTGTTCAAAAGGCAGCTCGATATTTAAGCCTACCGACTTACCACCAGCCTCATAAGCACCTTTATTAGCAGCTTCCATAATCCCGGGGCCACCGCCGGATATCACGCCATAGCCCCGTTCGGTAAGCAGGCGGGCAATGTCTTCGGCCAGTTTATAATAATCACTGTCGTTATGTGTGCGCGCCGAACCGAATACGGATACGCAGGGACCAATTTTTGCCAGCTTTTCAAAGCCATCTACAAATTCGGCCATTATCTTAAATATCTGCCATGAATCAGTTACCTTAATTTCCTGCCAGTTTTTATTTTCAAATGCTTGCCTTATTTTTTCTTCACCGGTCATTCTTGTAAGTATGAATTATTGAATTAGTGATTTATTGAATTGTTATTTTTGTGATTTTTACAGAGGATGTCAGCCATAAGCCTGCAAATGTAAGTAAACCGTTAACCAATATCAGTTCATTGTCAAAAACATAACCGCCCATTAATCCCGCCGAATGTGTGCTAAGGTAATAGCATAGTGCCGGGGAGAATAAACAAATAAATGGGACCAGTTTATCGTTAACCTGTCTTTTGCCCGCAAATAACCCGAAAGCGTAAAGACCGAGCAATGGCCCATAAGTGTAGGATGCCACCTTAAATATAGCGCTGACTACCGCGCCATCGTTAATGGAGTTAAATATAATAATGGTTAAAAACATGGCCGCCGAAAATGCGATATGCACATAGTGGCGCTTACGCACCATTTTTTTACTATTTTCATTTTTGTTTTTATCGAAACCTAAAAAATCAACGCAAAAAGACGTGGTAAGCGCTGTTAAAGCCGAATCGGTAGTGGCGAAGGTGGCTGCCGTTAAACCAAGCATAAATATCATGGCAGGGGCAAGTCCCAGGTATTTTAGGGCAATGGTTGGGTACAGGTAATCGGTTTTCTCAACTTTTATCCCGTACCGTGCCGCGTATAACCAAAGCAATGCCCCCACGCTTAAAAAGAAAATATTGATTACCACAAAAACAGCGGTGAAGCTGAACATATTTTTTTTTGCTTCGCGGATGTTTTTTAGGCTAAGGTTTTTTTGCATCAGGTCCTGGTCAAGGCCAGTCATAGCTACTGTTATAAACAAGCCACCCAAAAATGCTTTCACAAAATGAAATTTGCTGCCCAAAAAGTCGCTGAAAAAGAAAATTTTTGAATAACTGCTGTTCTTTATAGCTTCGGCAGCTTCAAAAATATTGTAATGCATGCGCTGGCAAATAAAGTATATAGATAAAAACACTGATGAAACTAAAAACAACGTTTGCAGGCTATCAGTAATGATGATGGTTTTTAATCCGCCCCTGAAAGTGTACGACCATATCAGCGCCAAACATATTAAACCCGTTACAGCGAACGGCACATGATAACTGTCGAAAATAAATTTTTGCAGCACAATAACCACCAGGTAAAGCCGGAATGCCGAACCAATGATACGGCTGATCAGGAATATCCCTGCCGCTGTTTTGTAGCTCCAAACCCCTAACGCGCCTTCAATATAGGTGTAAATTGATGTCAGTTTCAACCTGTAATAAAGCGGCAGTAAAACCGTGGCTATGATGATAAAACCCGCGGCATTTCCTAAAACAAACTGAAAATATTCGAACTGGTCGCCGGTAGCGGCCCCAACCTTGCCCGGAACCGAAATGAATGTGACCCCGCTCAGTGCCGTTCCTATCATCCCGAAAGCTACCAGGTACCATTTTGAGTTGCGGTTGGCAATAAAAAAAGTATCGTTATCACCTGATTTACGGGATGTTAACCATGATATGATCATTAATACCAAAAAATAGCCAATGATGAAGGAGAGTAGTATAGCCGGGGACATTTGTTTTTTTAGTCCGAACGTCCGAAAAGTCCGAAAGTCCGGGAGATCGCTAATTGTTAAAGAAATTTCATGCCGACAAGTTATGTATAGTACTTTATTAAACAAAATAATTTCATTTCCTTGTTTAAACTTTCGGACTTTCCTGACTTTCGGACTTTCCGACTAATCCTTATCTTCGCAACATGAACTTTTCATCAAAGTTGCTTGAGGATGCCGTTGCGGAATTTGCCAAACTGCCTGGCGTTGGCCAGAAAACGGCTTTGCGACTGGTGCTGCACCTGCTTAACCAGGATAAGGGCGATGTGGAAAGGTTTAGCGCCACTATCAGCAAATTGCGCAATGAAATACAATTTTGCCGGATTTGCCTCAATATTTCTGACCACCCGGTTTGCCAGATATGTACTTCCCCTAAACGCGACCATACCATGATATGCGTTGTGGAGGATACCCGCGACGTGATGGCTATTGAAAATACCAGCCAGTACAATGGCGTATATCATGTTTTGGGTGGATTAATTTCCCCCATGGACGGCATAGGCCCTACCGATCTTGAAGTTGATTCATTAGTTGATCGGTTAAAAGATACTGCTGTAAAAGAGGTAATTTTTGCATTAAGCGCAACTATGGAGGGTGATACTACGCTGTTCTATTTGGATAAACGGTTGAAAAATTTCAATATAACCATCTCGACCATAGCCCGTGGCATTGCTTTTGGTGGTGAATTGGAATATGTGGATGAAATCACGTTAGGGAGGTCCATCGCTACACGTGTCCCCTATATAAATTCACTGTCGAAATGAATTTGAGGCCGGGCAGTTTTAAAAGCTGTTATTCCCTACAGGGTTTACTAACATACGGATTCCACTTTACGTAAAAACGATACGGCAATAATGCGTCCTGGCCGGCATACGAAACCCCTATCCTTGGTACCGAAGCAATACTTTCATCAGGGAAAGTTAATCCCTTGTCTTCTATCCAAATAATATCGCTTTGTAAACTAAAGGCATTAATATTTCGTGATATACCCAACGCCTTTGCAACTGATCCGGGTCCCGATGTAATTGCAGGTTTTACCACCGGCATATTACGGCGGCGCAGCATTTCACCTAATCCTTCGGTAGGATTGATTGCCCTTATTAAAATTGCATGTGGCTGGCCCTCAACCGAAGTTACAATATTGAACATTTCGTGTATGCCATAACACAAATAAACATAGGCTATGCCGCCCTGCATGAACATGGTTTTTGTACGTGCGGTTTGCCTGTTGCCGTAAGCATGGGATGCTCTATCCACAACGCCATTATAAGCTTCTGTTTCAACTATATAACCGCCGGTAGTTATACCATCAATACAGGTAAAAATATACTTTCCAAGCAGGTCTTTGCTTAACGCG